>VGOH01000047.1 GCA_016875955.1 Chloroflexota bacterium | reverse complement strand
CGTCTAGGATGTCTTTCAGTACTTTGATTTCCATTATTCCACCTCAATACTTTCGACGTACAGTTCGCTGCCGCTGGTTATCTCTATCTCTGCTGACTGGCATTTCGGGCATTTCCAATCCAGGTCTGAGGGCTGGAAGGTGTGAGCGCAGTGGCGACAGCGTGCCTGCCACGGTACGTTGCGGAAGGAAAGCGCTGCCCCCTCGGCGGGCGTGTTACGGCTGAGCAGCTCAAAGTTCGCCTGCACATAATGGTCGATGATGCCGGTCATCTGGCCGAGCACGATGTTTACCCCGATGATTTTTTTGGCACCGGCTTTGGCGGCCTCCTTCAGGACGAGGTCCATAAGGCTCATGGTCACCGACATCTCGTGCATGGCTAACATATCCGGGGCAGCGGCTCGCCGACCAGCATATCAATGATGCGCGTGGTGCCGAGCCCGGTCTCCATGACCACCCGTCCCGGGTTCTCCTCCTTGACCTCACCGATGATGACAGAGTCCCGACCATACTGATGCTTCTTCATCTGTTGTAAAACCTTTTCCGCATCGTCAGGGCTGACCGCGGCCACCAGCTTTCCCTCGTTGGCCACGTAGAGCGAGTCAAGGCCGAGCATCTCGCAGGCGGCAGCGACCTCCTCCCGCACCGGTATTTTCTCTTCGTATACCCGGATGCCGACGCCCGATTGCCCGGCGATTTCATTGAGCGTGGTGGCTAGGCCGCCGCGGGTGGGGTCGCGCAGGCAGCGAATATCATGGCTCGCCGCCAGCATCGCCGCCACCAGGCCGTTCAGCGGCGCGCAGTCGCTTTTCAACTCCGTAGCAAAGCCAATGCCCTCTCGTTTACTGAGCACGGCGATGCCGTGGTCGCCAATGGTGCCGCTCAGTATCAGCACATCTCCCGGCCGGGCATTGTGCCCGGAGATGTTCACGTCCGCTGGTACCGTGCCGATGCCGGCGGTGTTTATGAATAATTTATCGGCAGTGCCGCGGTTGACCACCTTGGTATCGCCGGTGACCACGGTTACGTTGGCTGATGTGGCCGTCTCTTTGATAGAACCCACCACCTTTTCCAGGTCGCTGACCAGCAGGCCTTCTTCAATAATAAAGGCCAGGCTCAGATAAAGCGGCGTTGCCCCCACCATGGCCAGGTCATTGACCGTGCCGCAGACAGCGAGCCTGCCGATATCGCCGCCGGGGAAAAAGATGGGCTGGACGACGTAGCTGTCGGTGGTGAAGGCCAGCCTGCCGGCGGGTTCGACCACCGCCGAGTCGTCAAGCGTGTTGAGAACCGGGTTTGATAGCGCGGAGACGAAGCTGTTTTGAATAATATCATGGGCCAGCCTCCCGCCGCTGCCGTGCGCCAGCAATATTCTATCGGACATCTTCCTCACCGTAATGGTAATAGGCGGCACAGGTGCCTTCTGCCGAGACCATGCACGGCCCCACTGGCCTGGCTGGTGTGCAGGCGCGGCGAAACAGCGTGCAGTCAGGTGGCGATTTAACTCCTCTCAATACCTCGCCACAGAGACAGCCTCTGGGGATAACCGTGGGGCCGGCGTCGAAATGGAAATTCAGTTCTGCGTCGAAGCGGGCGAATTGCGGACGCAGCTTCAGGCCACTCCCGGCTACCTCGCCGAAGCCGCGCCAGCGCGCTGGCGCGGGCTCAAATACCTTTTCCATAATACCGATGGCGGTCTGGTTTCCTTCCCGGCTGACGCCGCGCCGATAGGCGATTTCAACTTTGGCTTCACCTTCGGCCACCTGCTGCGCCAGCATATCAATACACTGCAGTATGTCCGGCGGCTCAAAGCCGGAGACAACGCAGGGTATGTTGTAGTCGCGGGCGATGAACTCCCACGGCCTTGAGCCGATGACGGCGCTGACATGGCCGGGGCAGATGAGCCCCTGCAAGTTGACCTCACCCGAGTCCAGCAGCGCCCTGATTATCGGTGGACAGAGCTTGTGCAGGGAAAGCACGTAGTAATTTTTCAGGCCCTCATGCGCCGCCTGCAATATTGAGGCGGCAACAGTGGGGGCGGTGGTCTCAAAGCCGATGCCGAGAAATACCACCGATTTCTCCGGGTTCGCTCTAGCCAATGTGAGGGCATCAAGAGTGGAGTAGACGACGCGCACGTCCGCTCCGGCGGCTTTGGCCTCCTGAAGGCTGGAACGACTTCCCGGCACCCTCACCATGTCGCCAAATGAAGCCACGATGACCTCGGGCACTCGGGCGAGGGCGATGGCCTTATCAAGGTCGGCATTGTCGGTAACGCATACCGGGCAGCCCGGCCCCGAAGTGAGGGTAAGCGTGGGCGGCAGTAGCTGGCGGAGGCCGAACTTCATGATGGACACGGTATGTCCGCCGCAGAACTCCATGAAACGCGCTTTCCGTCTGGCGTGTTGCCGGATGCTTCGTACCAGGCCGTCGGCCAGGTCCGACTGGCGGAATTCACTGACTAGCTTCATTTGTTCTCCAGAACCTGGCTCATTTCGGCAAATAGGGCCAGCGTCTCCTCTGCCTGAATCCGGTCAAGGATGCTGATGGCATAGCCAGCGTGAAGGAGCACATAGTCGCCCACCTTGGCTTCCGGGGTGAGCATCAGGCTCGTTTTGCGGGTGATACCGCCGATTTCTACCTCGGCCTCGATGCCGTTTATCGATTTAATCCGTACCGGTATAGCCAGACACACGTGATTTACTCCTTGTTTTCATTTAACCGATGATTGGCGATAAGCGCCTGCCCCAGGGAGATGCCGCCGTCGTTGCAGGGCACCAGCCGATGGGTGAGCACGCGGAAGCCTTCTTTTTCCAGCACAGCAACCGCCAGGCTGAAAAGCAAGCGGTTCTGAAAGACACCGCCGCTAAGAGCCACCGCTTTCAGGCCGGTCTGATATGAAATCAATCGGCAGGCCTCCAGAATGATGCTGGCCATAGTCTTGTGGAATCTGGCGGAGATAGCCTCTGGCTTGATGCCGTTTCGCGCATCGTTCAGCACGGCGGAAACCAGCTCTTTCAGTTCAATCACCGCTGGTTTTGCCATGTCAGATATGGTGAATGGATACGGTTCAAAATTGGTCACATCATCGGGGGCGAGCATTTCTAGCTCAATGGCGGCTTGGGCTTCATGGTCAATCCGCCCCCGGACGCCGGCCAGCGCCGAGACCGCGTCGAAAAGTCGCCCCGCCCCTGAGGTCAGCGGCGAGTTCAGCCTCTGTTTTAGCTGCATTTTGATAATTTCAATCTCATCGGATGGTATTTTGCTCATTATGGGGAGCCCGTCCAGCAGCGTCTCTTCGCCCAGCAGGGTGTAAAGGTAACTGAGTGCCATGCGGTATGGCTTGCGGATGGCGGCGGCCCCGCCCGGCATTGGCACATATTCAAGGTGGGCCAATCGTTCAAAACTGCCCCCGTCGCAGGTCAGGAACTCACCGCCCCAGAGGTTGCCGTCAGTGCCGTAGCCCACACCGTCAAAGGCGATGCCGATGACCGGCCCTCGGAAATCATTTTCCACCAGGCAGCTGACGATATGAGCGTGATGATGCTGCACGCCGACTGTCCTCAGCCTCTTCTCCGTAGCACATTTCAGGGCATACTTGGTGGATAAGTACTCCGGGTGCAGGTCATAGGCGATGACTTCAGGTTTTATGCGGAAAAGTCGCTGGTAGAGGTCAATGGTATTTTCATAATGTTCTGCGGTCTCTTCATTATCCATATCGCCGATGTGCTGGCTGAGAAAGGCATACTCATCTCTGGTCAGGCAGAAGGTGTTTTTCTCCTCGGCACCGCAGGCCAGCACCTGTCCGGCTTTGAAGGGCAGGCGGATGGGGGATGGTGCGTAACCGCGGGCGCGCCTGATGGCGCGCGCCGTGCCTCTCTCTACCAGATAAACGCTGTCGTCGTAGCGGGCGTGGATGTCGCGATTGTGCAGCAGAAAGTAATCGGCGATGTTTTGAAGTCGGCGCAGGGCCTCGTCGTTATCCTGGCAGATTGGCTCCTCGCTCAGGTTGCCGCTGGTCATGACCAGCGGCCGCGCCGCATGGCGCATCAGGATATGGTGCAGCGGCGTATAGGGCAGCATGACACCGAGGTATTTGTTGTTTTCCGCGACCAGCGTGGTTACATTTGAGATGTCTTTGCGCCAACGGAGCAGGACAATGGGCGCATTTGGCGAGAGCAGCAACTCGGCTTCTTCAGGTGATACCAGGCAGTGTTTTTTGATTTCTGCAATTGATGCCATCATGAGGGCGAACGGTTTGCCGGGTCGTTTTTTCCTCTCTCTGAGGCGTGCCACCGCTTCCCGGTTGGTGGCATCGCCGGCAAGCTGAAATCCGCCCAGCCCCTTGACGGCGACGATATAGCCCTTGCGGAGTAAATCAGCGGCTTCTTGTAACGGGTCCGGGCAGGGTAACTGGAGGCCATCGCGGTCGGTCAGTTTCTGGCTGGGGCCGCACTCTGGGCAGGCGTTGGGCTGGGCATGGAAGCGGCGGTCAAGCGGGTCATCATATTCCGCCTGGCAATCGGGGCACATTCTAAAATGGCTCATGGTGGTCATCGGGCGGTCGTAGGGAATGTCCCTGATGATGGTAAAGCGGGGGCCGCAGCTGGTGCAGTTGGTGAAGGGATACTGGTAGCGGCGGTTTCCCGGGTTAAAAACCTCTTCCAGACATTCCGAGCAGGTGGCCAGGTCAGGCGAGACCGGCTGGTATTTCCCCGGCTCGGCCTGGCTTTTCCTGATGACAAAATCAGCATCGCCTTTAACCGGCAGCTTTCGGGTGGCGATGTCCTGGAGGTGCGCGGCGGGGGGAGCTTTCGCCGGCAAAAGGTTCAGGAACTGGCTGATGTCCCCTTCCGCTCCCTCCACCTCAATGGCCACGTTTCCCGAGGTGTTGTGCACCCAGCCATTGAGGTGACAGTCCCTGGCCAGTCTATAGACAAAAGGACGGAACCCGACGCCCTGGACTATACCCCTGACCTCAATGCGCAGTCTGGCCCTAATATCAGCTTTCAGAGGGGAATCTCTCATAACCTCGCCGTAGAGTTCTGTTCTGCCGCTTACATTTTATCACAGTAAGCGCGGGCACGACTAGGCAAGAGTCAGTTGATGCTATTTGCCCATGGTTATTCTTTATGCAAGCGGAGCCAATCGGTTGTGGCCCGGGGGTTCTCAGTGAGGCTTGTAGCCCATTTCCATAGCCTGGCGGTCCATGTCCAGAGTCAGAAAGCGCTCGATGGGTAAAAGAATCCGGCCTTCGGTCTGTCGCCGGTCGATTGTTTTAAGATACTGCTTACATCGTTTACAGATATAAAGTCGGTACAGGCCGGCATCGTCAGTGAAGTAGGACAGGTCATTCTGGTCCTGGGTATTGCAATAGGGGCACTGCAGGCGTTGGAAGAGCCACTCGGTGTCACAGCGAGAGCATAACAGCCACCGTGACCCGCGTTCCGTATCCAGCGAGGCAAAGTCCGGGCTCCCGCCGCAGATCGGGCAGTAGCCGCGGCGCCATCGTCCCTGGTCAATGAAATCGGTCAGTTTGCGGGCGTGGCTGGTTAAGAAGGGTTTCATGGTGGCGTGGATAATTGAGTTTATCAGTTTTTTAGCCACATTTTTTACTGGAATCCTGGCCGGCAATTTTTGTTTCTCGTACCACGTCTTGAGCGTCTGCCTGGCCAGTAGGGTATCAGCACTCAATGCCGCCAGCCTCTCCAGACTGGAATTAAATAACTCGGCATGGCCGGCAAAAACAGCCTTTACTTCATCAAAAGTGCTGGTTAATAACGGCCAGTCAAGGGCCAGCTCATCAAAAGAGATAAGAGGTACCCCACTATTAATACGTTTATTAATAGCTTCGCGACTCAAACCTGGTTCAAGTCGCGAAGTTAAATTTCTCTCAACCCGAGATTGGACATGCAGTAATTGCTGATAGAACTTTAAAAACTCAGGCAGGGCTCCCTCTTTGCTTTCCTTTTCCTCCAAGAATCTGATAATATCGTCGGTGGCAACAGGCAACTAGCTTTTCACCTCTTTCCTTCTAGTGACCTCCTCATACCACTTGGCGTGGTGCTTCTTGGCATAGCCCACGGAAACGGTCCCCTTATATATTGCCTTCCAGGCTTCTGTCATCGTGGGGTGAATGACACCAAGGTAAATGTGGAGAAGAAGCATTGAGCTGGCGCCGATGAAGGCTATATCGTGGAGGAAAACCATCCATTGCAGAACTGCTGGTGAGGCCGTGGTCTTGGCAAACCACATAATCAGGCCGGTGATGGTGAAGACCACGCTGGAAACAAGCACGATAAGCCACCACAGTTTCTGTCCGGTATTCATGGCGCCCTGCGGAGGCATATCGCTTTCATCACCGAGAAAATAGTAGCGAGGGGCGGCTTTCAGCCAGCCGATGTCTTCAATTCCCCAGGAGAAGGCTTCTTTGATGCCTTTCGCCGTGGCCTTTAAGTTCAGCGGGATATAGATAAGAGGCGCGATGATGAAGATGGCGGCAGCAATACGATGTATCACTCTGGTCCAGCTATCCTGGGCGATAATGCCAAGCCCGGGTATGAAGAGAACGAGGCCGGTTAGAAACAGGAGGCAGAAACTGACCATGTGCACCCAGTGCAGTATTCGTGTTGGCTTCCGGTACTTTTCAACTTCTTGCGGCATTTTTCTTCTCCTTATCACTATTGGCGCTGGCCCGGGCGACAAGGTAATTCAAGCCCAGTCCCAGGATGGTCAAACCGCCCACCACCCAGCCAACCGGCTGTATCACATCCTGCCAGGCGATGGTGGCGGCGGAAATCTGCGGATCCACCGGCAGGCCATACACAGCGGGATGGTCATCCAGCACGTACATCACGTGCAGTCCGCCCAGTTCTTTTTCACCGTACAGGTTGGCGTTGGCCCAGCCTCTGGCAATGAGGGACTCGACGCGTTTCTTACCTTCAGCAATGAGCTGGTTGCGGTCGCCATATTGCAGTGCTTTGGGCGGACATGTCTTGACGCAGGCCGGCTCCCAGCCCTGAGCAATGCGGTCCAGCCCCGGCGTGGTGCAGAAGGTGCACTTGTCCATTTTGGCGATGCCGGTTATCAGGTTACGGTCAGAGCGAGGCACATTGAAGGGACAGGCATCTATGCAGTAGCCGCAGCCGGTGCAGATGTCCTTGTCGTAGGCGACAAAGCCGAGCTCATGATGGTATAAGGCACCACTGGGGCATACTTTAACACAAGCTGCTTCCGTACAGTGCATGCAGGCCCGCCGGCTAAACAGCCAGCGGACGGCGCCACCGGCGTCAGTTTCCCGGAACTCCATCTTGACCCATGTTCTGGGGGAGAGGTCAGGGGGATTCTCATAGCTGCCCCGGTTTGCCGCTTTCACTCCGTTTTCCTCGGTGGGAATGAGCTCATCGTTCTCATTCCATTGTTTACAGGCAGCCTGACAGCCGCGGCAGGCGGTGCACCGCGTTGCGTCATATAGAATTGCTTTTTCGGCCATTATTTCCTCCCAGTAAATATTCCTTCAATACCGCTTAAGCCTTGCGGACGTTTACCAGGAAGGCTTTATATTCCGGTATCATCGTATTGGCATCGCCGACGTGGGGGGTGAGTTCATTGGCGCTGGCTCCCGTGGAGAGTCCAGTATAGCCCCAGTGCCAGGGTATACCCACCTGGTGCACCTTCTTGCCATTCATCTGGAAAGGCTTGAGGCGTTTGGTCACCACGGCGGTTAAGTATACCTGGCCCCGGGTTGATTCCACGATGGCCTTCTCGCCATTGGCGATGCCTAACTGTTGCGCCAGTTCCTCGCTCATCTCAACGAATGGTTCCGGCTGCATCTCTATCAGCCACGGGTTATTCCGGGTCATCTGGCCGCCCTGCCAGTGTTCACATACCCGATAGGTACTGCATACTATGGGATACTTATCAGGAGTGGCCTGCTCGTCTGGC
>VGOH01000046.1 GCA_016875955.1 Chloroflexota bacterium | reverse complement strand
ATGTCAGCTTTGACCTGGAAGCCTTCACCCGCGCTTTCAAAGGCCTGAATCAAGACGCCGCCCTTTTCCTCGTCTCCGGAATCACCGGTGACGGCATTAAGGACTGGGGGAAATGGGTGATGGACACTCTGCGCAAGCTGCGCACGCAGAGTGACGCAAAATAGACAGATGGAGAAACGCCATGAAAGACAGAAAGATTAAAAAAGTCGGCATTACCGGCGCTGCCGGGCATATCGGCACCACTTTAACCGAAGGATTGCCCAGCAGCTATCAGCTCACCCTGTTCTATCACAAAAGAGAGATAAAACCTGAGCTTGCCCGCAAGCACCGAACGGCAAAGGTGGACTTCTCCAGGGCGGAACAGGTCCAGGGTGCGTTCAAAGGGCTGGACGCGGTGATTCACCTCGCCGCCGAAGTCAAGACCGAGGGGGACTGGGAGAGCGTCCTGCACCATAACATCATCGCCGTGTACAACGTGTTTGAGGAGGCGGTGCGGGCCGGCGTTTTGAAAATAGTCTTCGCCAGCACCAACCACACCCAGCATGATTACGTCGGCAGGATGCCATTGACGCTGGACCGCTTCTTTGTCCCGACCATGGGGTTTGTGAAGTTGAGCGACCCGCCGGCGCCTGATTCGTATTACGGCATATCAAAGCTCTTCGGGGAAAACATGGGCTGGTACTACTCACGGAGACACGGTATCCAGTTCATCGCACTGCGCATCGGTTCAACATTCCCGCAAAATGACCCCTCCATCTGGAAGGGCACGGACCGCGAAGACCATGCGCGGGCCTTATTCCTGAGCAAGCGGGACTGTGTTGAGGCGTTTGCCCGGGCCCTTGAAGTCAACACCGACTTTCTACTGGCCTATACCATCAGCAACAATGACCGCCGCTTCTTTGACCTGACCGAGACGAAAGAAAGACTAGGTTTCTATCCAAAAGACAACGCCGAAGATTACTTCTGAAAATACCACAACCGCCCGAATCGGAACTATATTGACAATTTGGGAAAAGAATGATTAAATAATATATAGAAGCTCGTGGCTCCCGAATCTGGATTTGGAGGAGGTGGTGCTATGAAGCTTCATGAACTCTTCGGAGTATGGCAGGTGGATTGTTGGGGCCCTGCCTGATTGCAGGGCGGACGGACCTCAAATCCGGCTCGAGTTAGTAACCTAGAGGTCAGTCTCGGTAAAGAGAGACCACATCCGGCGGTGATAACCGGAAATGAGCCGGATTGGAGATGAAAAAGCAAGTTAGGAGGGCATCGGAAGGTGCCCTCCTTGATTTATGGACAGTAACAACGACCTACCCGCTAAGCTTGACACCTTGCCCCGCTAAAAATTACAATTACTGCGGTCAATCACCCTGCTAACCGAACTGGTTATGAACAGAAAGATACGAGTTGTGCCCGCCATCCTGACCGAAGACCCCCAGGCTCTGGAGAGAATGCTCCGTCAGGTATCAGGTTTCACTGACTATGTCCAGATTGATATTATGGATGGCGAATTTGTCCCTTCGCGGAGCATTACCTGGGAACATATCGCCAGTCTGCCCGTCAGGCTGAAATGGGAAGCCCACCTGATGGTGGTGCATCCTGAAGAATACCTGAAAGGTTTCAAGCAGGCTGGTGCCAGCAAGATTATTTTCCACCACGAAGCCGCTGTCTCTCCACAGCCGGTGATTTCCCGAATCAGGAAGCTGGGGCTCAAGGTGGGGCTGGCCATCAACCCCGAGACCCCCGTAGCCGCCATCAAACCCTGCATCGGTAAAATTGACAGCGTCCTCCTGCTTACCGTAACGCCGGGCTTTTATGGCAGCAAGTTCATCCCCGAGGCAATGGACAAAGTGTCCGAGCTGCGCCGTATTCAACCCGAAATTGAAATCGGTGTTGACGGTGGCATTAAAGAGAGCAATATCCAGGAAGTAGCCAGCGCCGGGGTTGATTATATCTGCGTGGGCAGCGCCGTTTTTTTACAGCCTGACCCGGCGGCAAGCTATCGCCGCTTGCAGTCGCTTATCCAGTAGCACCGCCTTCACCGCAGCCAGTTACTTCAAGCCAGACACCATTTTGGCCAGGGCAGCGGTATCTCCGGCGCCGAGCTGGACTCTGACCACCCGCCTCTCCAGCGACTGCAAGGTCTGCAGGTCGCCGAGGGCCTGCGCATCGGCCAGAATGTCAAAAGTATACGATACCCCGGGAATCGGTATCTTATGCTGATGAGCCATGGTCACCTGCAGGAAAAGCCCTTTATTGGGGCCCCCTTTATGCAGCTGTCCGGTGGAATGCAGCAAACGCGGTCCGTAATTGGCGGTGGTGGCGATGCGCTGCTTCACCATCACCTTGCGGCGCAATTCGGCACACGTTCTCTCCAGCTCCGGCAGCTTCCTGGTATAGGACATGATAGCCAGATAATCGCCCTGCCTGCCTTCGGCCAGCAATTCAGCCAGCGAATCAGAAACTTCCAGAGATGGCAAATGGCCGGAGCTCTGGAATTCCTGCAGCACCCTGCTGGTGGCATCTTTGGCCGCCTGCACATTGGGCTGGTCAAACGGGTTTATGCCCAGCACCGCACCGGCAATGGCAGTGGCAAACTCCCAGCGGAAAAACTCGGCACCGATATCATACCTGTCTTTCAGTTCCAAAGTAACCACCGGCTGCCCCGCAGATTCAATGTTTTTTACGACACGGTCAATATCATCGTTATCATCATTTTGAAGGCGCAGGAAAACGAAGATGCGGTCATCACCATAGTGCTTGGCAGCCAGTAACGGCTCACCCATAACGGGAATAATCCCCGTGCCCTCTTTGCCGGTGCTCTCGGCAATCAGCTGTTCCAGCCACAGCCCGAAACTGCTCATTGAAGGCGAAGTTACCAGCGTTAATTTGTCTCTCCCCTGCCGGGCACTGGCACCAATCAACGCCCCGAGCCAGGCGCCGGGGTTTTTTTCGGGCGTCACGCCAGCAGCGCACTGTCGCTTCATAGACTCAGCATGCTTAAGCACAGTTATTATGTCAACTCCAGTCAGCGCCGCCGGCACCAGCCCGAAGTAAGACAGCACGGAATAGCGCCCACCCACGTCTTCCGGATTTAGAAAAGCGCGGCGGAACCCTGCCTCCTGGGCAAGCCTGGCCAGCGATGAGCCAGCATCGGTAATGGCCACAAAGTTCTGCCCCGCCCTTTTCTTTCCCAGTGATTGCTCCACCAGCCCGCGGAAGTATTTATAAAATGTGCTCGTCTCAATGGTCCCGCCGGACTTGGACGAGACCAGAAATATGGTACGCGCCGGGTCGATGGCTGCCGTTACGTCGGCCACCCAGCCGGGCACGGTGGAGTCCAGCACCCTGAAATCAGGATAGCCCTCGGCTTTATCCAGCGTACCATACAGCACCTCTGCGCCCAGGCTGGCACCGCCCATGCCCAGAAGCACCACATGCTTGAACCCGGCAGCGCGCACTTCCTCAGCAAACGATTTTAATTCCGACATTTTCTCTGGCATCGTTTCGGGAAGTACCAGCCAGCCGAGCCGATTGGCTATCTCTTTCGGCTCCGGCTTCCAGACCGTATGGTCCTTCCGCCAGAGGCGTGCCAAGATATTTTTCTTTTTGAAATCAATAAGCGCTGCTTCAACCGCCGGGAAGTCCGTCATCCTAATCTCTCTTAACCGCCTTTCTTCTTGACCATATTTCTCGATTCAATATCCAGCACCTTTTGCAGGCGACGTTTGAAGCGTTCCTCATTCAAAAATTCGGCTTTGAGAAAAGCTTCAACCACTTCTCTGGCCAGCGCTCCCCCCACCACCCTCGCCCCGAGGCAAAGGACATTCATATCGTCGTGCTCCACGCCCTGGTGTGCCGAATAGGTATCATGGCAGGGACAGGCCCGCACTCCCGATACTTTGTTGGCCACGATGCAGGCGCCAACGCCGCTGCCGCAGATAATAATGCCACGCTGCGCCTTCCCCGAAGCCACCGCCCCAGCCACGGCCAGCGCATAATCAGGATAGTCATCGGTCGGGACCAGTGTCTCGGCACCCAGGTCCAGCACCTCATACCCACTTTCCCGCAGCCAGGGCACGAGCTCGGCTTTCAGGGGAAAGCCACCATGGTCAGCACCTATGGCAACTCGCTGTGTCATTTCCTACCTCCTCGCCGCAGTTTTTCCGCTTCAGCAGCCACATGCTCGGCGGTCAGGCCCAGCTTCTCGTAGATTACCTTGCCCGGAGCGGAAGCGCCGAAACGAGGGATGCCGATAGTAACCCCGCTATCACCGACGTACCTCTCCCACCCCAGCGGGCTGCCCGCCTCAATTGATATGCGCGCTTTTATACCCTCGGGCAATACTTTTTCACGATACTCAGCGGGCTGGGCCTCAAACAGCTCCCAGGATGGCAACGATACGATACGCGCTTTGATACCCCTTGCCTGCAGTAGCTTCCCGGCGTCCAGTGCGATGTGCACCTCGGAACCGGTGCCCATAATAATCACCTCTGGGTTTGCTGCCGCCTCCCATAGTATGTAGCCTCCCCGCCGGACGCCGCTGGCCGGAGACAGAGTCTTGCGGTCGAGCACCGGCAGGTTCTGGCGACTGAGCACCAGCGCCGTAGGGCCGTCGCGCCGCTGCAGGGCTGTCTGCCATGCCTCTACAGTCTCGGTGGCATCGGCGGGGCGGATGGTCACCAGGTTGGGGACCGACCTCAGGCCGACGAGCTGCTCGATGGGCTGGTGAGTAGGCCCATCCTCCCCGACCCCCACCGAGTCGTGAGAGAAAATATAAATTACCCTGAGTCCCATCATAGCCGCCAGGCGCACTGGCGGGCGCATATAGTCGTAGAAAACGAGGAAGGTGCCGGTGTACGGGATAAGGCCGCCATGCAGCGCCATGCCGCTGGCGACGGCGCCCATGGCGTGTTCCCGGACGCCAAAATGCAGGTTGCGGCCGCTATAATCAGACGAAATGTAATCACCGCCATCCTTCAGACCCGTCTTCGTCGACGGGGCCAGGTCAGCCGAGCCGCCGACCAGAGAACGTATTCTGGGGGCCAGGGAATTCAGCACCAGCCCCGAGGCAGACCGGGTGGCCACCGGCTTGGTCTCACCCCTGAACAAATCATCAAGGCCAGTATCCCAGCCTGCCGGCAGGTCGCCACGCAGGTCTTCTTCCAGACGCAGAGCTTCAGCAGGATATGCCTGGCGGTATGCCTTCAGCCTTTTTTGCCATTCGCCTTGCTGCTTCTGGCCGCGTTCCTGCGCTTCTCTCAGATGTTGCAACGCCTCTGGAGGCACGGTGAACGGCTCTGTGTAATCCCAGCCCAGCTGCTTTTTGGTCAGCAATACCTCTTCCACGCCAAGCGGCTCGCCATGGGCTGACGCTGTGCCGGCTTTATTCGGGCTGCCATAGCCTATGATTGTCCGGCAGATAATCAGGCTGGGGCGTTCTCTGTCCGCCTGCGCCTTGCGTATGGCGCCCTCAACACCGGCGGTGTCAAAACCATCAATCGGCCCGATAACCTGCCAGCCATAAGCCTGAAAACGCTGGGCAACGTCCTCAGTGAAGGTGATATCGGTCCTGCCCTCAATGGAGATGCCGTTATCGTCATACAGATAGATGAGCTTGCCCAGGCGCAGGTTCCCCGCCAGGGAAGCCGCTTCCGCAGAAATACCCTCCTCAAGGTCGCCATCGGAGACGATGGCATAGGTGTGGTGATTGATGATTTCATGGCCTGGCCGATTGTAGTTCGCCGCCAGCCAGCGCTCGGCCATGGCCATGCCCACACCGTTGGCGAACCCCTGCCCGAGCGGGCCAGTGGTTACCTCAAGGCCGGGGACTGTCCCGTACTCGGGATGGCCCGGCGTCTTGCTGCCCCACTGGCGGAACTGCTTGAGGTCATCCAGCGACAGGTCATAACCGGTCAGGTGCAGCAGCGCGTAAAGTAGCGCCGAAGCATGGCCACAGGAGAGGATGAAGCGGTCGCGGTCCGGCCATTTCGGGTCTTTAGGGTTATGCTTGAGAAACCGGTCCCACAGGACATAAGCCATCGACGCTATGCCCAAAGGCGCTCCGGGATGGCCGGAATTGGCCTGTTGCACCGCGTCTACTGCCAGGAACCGTATCGTGTTGATGCAGAGCTCATCAAGGCCGGGTTTGCTCATGGTCTGTTCCTCCAGCACCATAAATGAAAAAAGGCAGGCGGTTTTCTGCCATTCTACACTGACAGACACCGTTTTTCAATCGGAAGAAAGGCAGGGGAACGCCGGGTGGCCAAATCGTGATGATGGGGCTAACTCTCTTCTTGGCCCCACTTCTGCATGATTTCCTTCAGGCGCTGCGCCAGCTTGGGGTTGGCGCGCAGGCGGGCGATGAAGACGGGACAGCCTTCAAGCAGGGAGTTCTGCGCCGCCGTGGCCATGCTGGATAAAAGGTTCTGCATGCCCAGGTCGGCCGGCTGGGCGACGTTTATCCCCGGCGCCGACTCCAGCTGCCGGCGTATATCTTCCGCGGTGAAACGCATTGGCGTCACGCAGGCCTTGTACCAGGGACACTCCTTGCACTGGACTATCCCGTAAGCTTCGTTCAAAACGTCACTCATTGGCTATCCCCAGCTTTCATTATAGCAATTACGGCATGATTCTGGCCAACTTTGATTCAATCTCTCCCGCCGAGAAAAAGGCGCCGATTTTTATATCGCGTATCACGCCATCGGCATCAATGAAGAACGTGGCCGGTATGCCGCGGACATTGTAGGCCAGAGGAACCTCATTGCCCGGAGACAGCAACACCGGGAAGGTGTAGCCGGACCCGGCAATGAATTCTTTTACTGTGGACGCATCTTCCTGGAGATTTACCGCCAAAAACACCAGCCCCCCACCGGCCCATTTTTCGTATATGTCCTGCAGTAATGGCATCTCAATACGGCACGGACCGCACCAGCTGGCCCAGAAATTGAGCAGGACCGGCTGGCCGCGAAAACTGCTGAGCGACACTGCCCGCCCGTCAAGCCCTTTTAAAGTGAAGTCGGGCGCCAGCTTACCCACCTCCGGCCCGGAACCTGATGCCGAGCTGGAACAGCCGGTAAACAGTACACCTGAGAACAGCGCCGACAAAATCAGCCCGATGGTCAATACCCAAAATATCTTCTTCATAACTACCCCCGTGACTTGTGCTATGCCGCGAGCCTGGAAAACCACTGTATTTTATTCATCAACACCAGAATCCCGATAACAACCAAAAGCAGGCCACTTACCAGGTGAATTATCCTGGTGTAGCGCTGGACACGCCGTAAGACCGGGATAAATGAGTCAAAGGCCAGCCCTATAACCAGAAACGGCAGCCCCAGGCCCAGAGAATAGATGGCCAGCAGATAAGCGCCGTGCCAGGCGGTGGCCGTATTCAGCGCAATGGAAAGAATGGCACCGAGTATCGGGCCGACGCAGGCGGTCCAGGCCAGCGAGAAGGAAGCTCCGATGAGAAAGGAGCGGAGGTAGCCGGTGGTGCTCCCCAGCGACGGGCTCAGGCGTTTTTCATAGTTCAACCAGGGCACTTTCAGCGCCGCCAGCAGAAAAAGACCAAACACTATCAACAGGCTGCCGGAGACTTTATTGAGCACAGAGAGACTGGGGTTGATGGCAAATCCGGTCAGCCCGGCTATGGCCCCCATTGCCGTGAAAATCAATGAGAAGCCGAGGACGAAGCTGAGCGAGTGCAAAAAAGTGGGCAGCCGCCGGCCGGTGCCCTGTCTCTCCAGCAGCTCCGGCCCGACCAGGCTGGCCAGATAGACCGGGACCAGCGGTAAGACGCAGGGCGACAGGAAAGAAAACAGCCCCGCGGTGAAGGCCACGGCCACTGAAACGTTCTCCACACTAAAATTCTACAATGGTATGGACAGTATGTCTAACGACATAAGTCACATCTTGAACACATGGACAAGCGCCTGTTTCCATCTTATAATTTTTATGAAGACTTTGATTGATGGCGCCATGAAGGAGGAAAGACATCAAGCCGCTGAGTTTTTCCCAGATTTCAATGTATCAGACCTG
>VGOH01000045.1 GCA_016875955.1 Chloroflexota bacterium | reverse complement strand
TAGGCACCTAGGGCAAGGGCCTCATTCCCGGAGAGAAGCCTTTTCATTACCGCCATATTATATCAGAAATACGGCCTTGGAGAAAAAATTGACAACGGAAGCCCGTAACGACATAATACGCTTGTATATTCTGCTGGGAAGGAGGACATCATGCCGATATACATGATGCTGACTACCCTTACTGATGCGGGACGCAAAGCACTTCAGGAGGACCCCGAAATACTGCGGGGGTTTAATAAGGAAGTGGAGTTCATGGGCATTAAAATCCTGAATCAGTATGCACTGCTTGGCCAGTACGATTTCGTGAACATCGTGGAAGCGCCGAGCAATGAGGTCGTGGCCAAGCTGGCCACCAGGCTGAGCGCCCAGGGACACTTCTCCACGCTGACACTGGCCGCCATCACCCTCGATTCGCTCATCTCAACTCTGAAAGAGAAAGACAGGCCCTGGCAGTAGCCCGGTAAACAGGCCCGAACAGGATTATCAAAGCTGCCAGCGGATACGGTATCCAGCAAGGTGACCGCTGGCCTTCCTCATCGGCTATCTGGCGCGGACGCTGCTTAATATGAATATTGAGTGAGAGTACCCTCTTTTACTGGCGGTACTGAATTTCGGCGTTGGGGTAGACGGCTACGGCGGCACCGTCGCCGTTTCTTTCCTTGAGCACCTCCAGCACGTCATCCCAGCGATGCAAGGACAGCACTTTCTCCTTGTCACCGAACCAGCTGCGGCTCTGGAGGTCAGGGTATTCCGTGTAGACGATAATGCGGTTGACCTGAGGGGGAAGCTTGCGTTCCCGTCGCAGCGGGCCCCAGGTCATCTCCCCGAAAGGCCCCAGAAGGTAGTGGGTTACCTGGCCTTCCGGGTGGTTGGCGATGGCCACGATGTCGCCGCCTTCCGGTTTCAGTGTTGGGAAGGTGATGCCCAGACCTATCCAGGCTTCATTGGCTTTGGCGAAGGCATTGGCAATGACGATATCCTTGTTGGCCAGCTTTGGCGTCAGGTAATGCTTCTCGGCATCCACGACTGCTTTTTCATAGGTCGGTCTCAGGGCACCGGCATAGACCGCCACCGTTTCCCCCCACATATTGACGATAGCGTTGATGAGGACATCAAGGCCGGCCAGGTCACCCGCCTCTTCAATGTCCAGACGTCCCAGGTTACCCTTGTAATCGCCATGGCCCGTGTACTGTGGCCCTTTCTTGAACTGAGCCTGACGGAACATCTGGTGGTTATATTCAATGGTTTCAAACGAGGTTACTCCGGGGAGGATGATTTTACCCCCGCCACCAAAGCCGGTGCTGGGGTGTGGCACCACCGAGCCGATGGCGATTTTCAGGTCGCACTTCATTACCTCGTCATTCACGCTGACTTTGGTGCCGTAGGTCTTGGTCGTGCCGACATAGGTGCAGTTGGCGAAGGGATTATGATTGTAGACCGGGAAGCGGGCCAGCGTCTCTTCGCCGAGCTTCTTCACGAAATCGGCGCGGTTCATGGCCCCGTGGCAGCCCAGCGCGGCGATGAAGCGGATGTTGCTGTCAGGAATGCCGGCGGCGGCCAGTTCTTCAAGCACGGAGGGGACAAAATCAGCCACTCTGGTCACCCGGGTCATATCGTCAAAGATGATAACCACCTCTTTTTTGCCTCTGGCCAGTTCCCGCAGCGGCGGTGAGCCGATGAGTTTGCCGGTGACTGCTTTTCGGATATCGTCCGGGCTCAGGGCGGGGCGGTTATAACCGGCCATATAGCCCATCTCAACCTTCCAGTTATCGGGGAGGGGCAGTGCCAGTTCTTTAGTGCCATGCCAGGCGAGTTGTGGCAGCTTCAGCATATTTGACATTATTTTCTCCTCCATGCCAACCATTATATCAAGCTGATTGCTTTTTATTCCAGCGGTCAACATCAGGTGGTTTCCTGTTTCAGATATGGTTGCGGCTTTCCGGTCTATGTCTTATACTAGTGGGCGAGATTTTCCAGCGAGGGGGTAACACATGCCAAACGGATACAACGGCAGGATACTGAGAGTTGACCTTTCCGCAGGAAGTGTCCAGACGGAGGAATATCCCGACCATTTCTATCGCCAGTATTTTGGCGGTGAGGGCTTCATCAGCTATTTCCTGCTCAAGGAGTGTAAGGCGGGCATTGAGCCTCTGGGCCCTGATAACAAGCTCATCTTCGCCGCTGGTCCGCTGACCGGGGCACCGGCCGGAGGCTGTGGTCGGCACAGCGTCGGCGGTAAATCACCGCTCACCGGCGGGTACGGCGAGGCTGATTCCGGGGGCTACTGGGGGGCGGAGCTGAAAATGGCCGGTTTTGACGCCATAATAGTTGAGGGAAAGGCGGAAAAGCCGGTCTACCTTTCCATTCAGGATGGTAAGGCCGAGCTCAAAGATGCCCGTAACCTCTGGGGGATGAAGGCACTGGAGTGCCAGGAAGCCATCCGTGGCGAGCTTGGCGATAAAAATATCAAGGTGGCCTACATCGGCCCCGGCGGAGAGAACATGGTCAGGTTTGCCGCCGTTATGAATGACCTAGATGCCGCGGCCGGGCGGACGGGCATGGGGGCGGTGATGGGCTCAAAGAAACTGAAGGCCATCGCTGTGCGCGGACACCAGCGCGTGGGGATTGCTGATGCCGCCGCATTCAAGGATATCGCCAAGTGGATTGCCGATAACACGCCCATAACCAACAAGGGGATGCATGATTTCGGCACGGCGCGGGTGGTGGCGGCCCTCAATCCGGCGGGAGGCCTGCCGACGCGCAATTTCCAGCTTGGCTCAATTGATGGTGCCAACAAGATAGATGGGCAGGCCATGCTGGACACGATTTTCGTGAAGCGGAGGGCCTGCTACGCCTGTCCTGTCCAGTGCAAGCGCGAGGTAAAGGTGGACAAGCCGTATAAGGTCGACCCGCGCTACGGTGGCCCCGAGTATGAAACGATTGCCGCCATGGGCTCGGATTGCGGCATCACCGACCTCCCGGCCATCGCCAAGGGAAACGAACTGGCGAATGCCTACGGGCTGGACACCATCTCCTGCGGGGCGACCATCGCTTTCGCCATGGAGTGCTTTGAAAACGGGCTGCTGAAAAACAAAGATACCGGCGGAGTGGAGTTGCGCTTCGGCAATGCCGATGCCATGCTGAAAATGGTGGAGCAGATTGCGCTGCGCCAGGGTTTTGGCAACACACTGGCCGAGGGTACGGCGCGGGCGTCCCGGAAAATCGGCCCTGCCTCTGAGCCGTACGCCATGCATATCAAAGGGCAGGAACTGCCCATGCATGAGCCCCGCTTGAAGCAGGGTATGGGCGTGGGCTATGCCATATCTCCCACCGGCGCTGACCACTGCCATAACATACATGACACGGTCTACACTAATGTTGGCCCGATGCTGGAAGCTTTATACCCGCTTGGCATTCTGGAGCCGATGGCGGCCAATGACCTGTCGGCGGCTAAAATCCGTCTGGTCAAGTATTACACCGAATTCATTCACTTCCTCAACTGCGCGGTCTGCTGCTACTTCGTCATGTCCTTGAGCTTGGTTGGCCTGGAGCGCATCACCCAGCTGGTCAGGGCGGTTACCGGCTGGGATACCACGTTCTTCGAGCTGCTCAAGGTTGGCGAACGTTCCGCAAACCTGGCACGAATCTTCAATCTGAGAGAAGGTTTTACCGTGAAAGACGATACCATGCCCAAGCGCTTCTTCGCTCCCCACCCTTCCGGGCCGCTCAAGGTGGCACTTGACCCCAAGGCGTTTGAGCAGGGCAAACAGCTTTATTACCAGATGATGGGCTGGCCCAACGGTATCCCGACACCCGGCCGGCTTGGGGAACTGGGCATTGAGTGGGCGGCATCCCAGCTGCCTTCAAAATAAAATAATGCTGGCAAAACCAGGTTAAGGAGGTATGTTTGCCATGAGTGGAAAACTCTGGGAACCTTTCCGTCTCGGGCGTATAGAGCTCAGAAACCGTATTGTTATGCCGCCGATGGTGACAAGGTACGCCAGCGATGACGGTTTTGTCACCGAACGTACCAAGAACTACTATGGCGCTCGGGCTCGGGGTGGTGTGGGACTGGTCATCGTGGAAGCGACCTATGTCCACCGGCAGGGGTGGGCATTCGTCAATCAGATTGGCATCAGTGACGACAAGTTCATTCCCAAATTGAGGGAGCTGGTCGGGACGGTCCATAAGAATGGCGCCAAGATTGCCATCCAGCTTCATCACGGTGGCCGCGAGGCCAAGTCAACGGTAAGTGGCCTGCAACCTGTGGCTCCCTCTCCGCTGCCCGGCCTGGCTGGTGAAACACCCCGGGAAATGACGGTTAAAGAGATCAAAGATACGGTGACTTATTTCGCCGATGCCGCGCTCAGAGCCAAAAAGGCGGGGTTTGATGGCGTGGAGATCCACGGCGCCCATGGCTATCTTATCAACCAGTTCCTGTCACCGACTTCAAATAAGCGAAATGATGACTATGGTGGCGACGTGCGCCACCGGACGCGGTTTCTTCTGGAAGTCATCGCGGCCATAAAAAAGGCCGTGGGCAATGACTATCCTGTGTGGTGCCGTATGGACGGCAAGGAATATGGCACACAGGGCATTACTCTGGAAGACGCCCAGCAGACAGCACGTATGGCGCAGGACGCTGGCCTGGTGGCACTCCACGTCACCGCCTGGGGGCCGGCAGCACCGACAAATCGCACCACGCCCACCTTTGTTTCCGCGGTTATTGAGGAGCTGGCGGCAGGCATCAAGAAAGCGGTTTCCATACCGGTAATTGCCGTGGGCAGGATAACGCCCGAGGACGGCGAACGGCTGCTGCGGGAAGGCAAGGCCGACCTCATCGCTATCGGCAAGGGAGTTCTGGCCGACGCGGAATGGACGAATAAGGTAGCCTCCGGGCGGATAGACGATATCAACCCCTGCATCATCTGTAACAGTTGCCGCGATGATGTTCGCAATCCGGCAGTTAAGGGCATACGCTGCGCGGTGAACGCCTCTCTGGGTCGTGAGAAGGAAAGCGAGATAGTGCCCGCTACCAGAGCCAAGAAGGTGCTCGTCGTTGGCGGCGGCCCGGCGGGCATGGAAACGGCGCGGATAGCTGCCCTTCGTGGTCACAAAGTAACGCTCTGGGAAAGGGAATCACGTCTCGGCGGGCAGCTTATTCCGGCGGCGATACCGCCACACAAAGACAGAATCGCGCCGCTTTATCAATATCTGGAGCGGCAACTCCATAAACTCGGTGTCAGCGTCCAGACGGGCAAAGAAGCTACGGCGGCAGCGATTTCCAGATTTAATCCCGATGTCGTTGTCGTGGCCACCGGTGTCAAGCCCCTCGTCCCCAGTATTCCCGGCCTGGACAGGGTAAAGGCCGTCCAGGCGGAGGCAGTCCTGGAGGGCAAGGCGAAGGTCGGCAAGAAGGTGGCCATAATCGGCGGCGAGCTGGTGGGGTGTGAAACAGCGGAATTTCTGGCCGACCGGGGCAAAGAGGTGACTGTGATGCGCCGTGGCCCGGAAATGGCCACCGGTGTTGGCCCCACCGTCCGGGACTTTTTCCTCAGCCGGCTTCTGGAAAAAGGCGTAACTTTGCTCCGCGAGGTAAAATATAACAGCGTCAGTCCCAAGGGTGTCAGCATAACCACCAGAGATGGCAAGGAAAGAACCATAGAAGCCGATACCGTGATTCTGGCGGCGGGGTCAGTGCCGGAGACAGGACTTTATGAGGCTATAAAAGGTAAGATAGCGGAAGTCTATCGTATTGGCGACTGCGTCAAACCGCGCACCATACGTGATGCCATCAGCGAGGGATTTCAAACGGGGCAGAAGATATAAAAATCCAGAGTTCAAAGGAGGTATGACATGGCCAAGCGGGTTATAACGGTACCCGGGGCGCTTCCGGGCGTTCCCTATTCTCCAGCCATCAAGGCAGGCAACTATATTTTTGTTTCCGGGCAGGTTGGACACGTTGACAGCGATGGTAATAAGCTGGTGGGAGTTGAAGCCCAGACCAAGCGGGTGCTGGAAAACATGAAGAGGGTCCTGGAGGCGGCCGGAGCATCAATGGACGATGTGATTAAGACCACCGTGTTCCTGACCAGGGCTGAGGATTTCCCCAAGATGAATGAAGTATACCGGACCTGTTTCACCAAGGACCTGCCGGCCCGCTCTACGGTCATCGTCGCCGCGCTGGCGAGGCCGGAGATGGTGGTGGAGATAGAAGGCATCGCCTACCGTGCATAGCTAAAGGGAAAGAAATTTCGGTATAGGTGAAAAACCTTCATCACAGCGCGCCTTGCCCGGAGGCTGAATCTGTAGATAGCCACTCCTGACGAGGCAGGTGAGATTCTGTAACTCCGCCGGTAGGGATATCCAAACGCTTCACCGAGGTAATTCAGGCGGGTGCCGGGGCGATGGGACTAAAATTATGGCGAATCACGGGGCTGGTTATCATGGTGGTGGCCAGCCTGCTGTCATCGGCACTGCCGGCCTCAGCCGCAGCGCCAGCTTGGACGGCGGTGTCAATTCCCGGCACGGAAGGTTACCAGCTCGGGCCGCCCGGCGTTGATGTCCGTGACCTGGCCGCGGCAGCTGACGGCGTCACCATATATGCTGTGCCCGGCAACAGCCTATCTGGAGGATGGGTATTTAAGTCCAGCGACGCCGGGGCAAGCTGGGTGGCGCAGAGCCTTGATGTTACCGCCGACCTGGTGGCGGTGGCGCCGGATAATGCCGATGTGGCGGCGGTGGCCAGAGCCATTGTCCCCGTGGTCTATTACACCACCGATGGCGGTACAACCTGGCATGCCACGGGCACGGTCCAGGGAGAAAGTGGCGACATCGCCAGCACAATTTATGACATGGCCATTTCCGCCGCCAGCGATGGGACGTATTATCTGGCGGTTGCTGGTGAGGAGACGGCTGGGGTGGGCAATGTCTGGTACTATGACATCGGGGTGGAGAAACCGGGGTGGTGGGAAACCACTACCCTGCCTGGATACGAAAAGACAAAAAGCGCCCGGGCGCTGGCCTTCTCCCCGAATTTCCCGGAAGACAAAGTTCTGGTAACCGTCGGTGAAACCGATGATAACCGTGTGCCGCTGCAGGTTTTCAGCTTCGCCTCTCAGGCATGGAATGCGGAGGCCGGGTTTGGCGACTATCCGGTAACCATAACCGAATATGACGCTGCCGGCCCGCTGGCTGCCGTTTCAATAGCGCTGTCCCCTGAATACCTGGCTAGCATGAGAGACCGCCGTATCGCTTATATTGGCCTGGCGAACAGTGGCGATGGGGCGACCGGCGGGGTATATCGCCTCAGAAACACAATCTGCGAACCACTTTCCGCCAGCATTAACGTGCACAGCGTTGCCTTTGATGGTAAGACCCTGGTAGCCGGGGCCTATGATGATAACACGGTCTATCGCAGCACCAATCCGCTCTCCAGATTGCCTATCATCAGACTAAATTACGCCATGAAGGGGCCGGGAGGGGAGAACAGAGTTATTGTCGCCTGGGCAGGAGATACGGTGGTGGCGGGAACTTCGGGCGATGAGAGCGCCTTTGCCGTCTCCAGAGATGGCGGGATAGCTTTTCAGGACTTGGGCCTGATTGACACGAAGTTGAGTAACCTGAGCGACGTGGCCGTTTCAAAAGACGGTGAGACCGTTTACCTGGCGAGCGATGATGGGACTGACCTCAGCCTCTGGCGCAGAGAGTCCTCGTGGCAGCGCGTGCTCAGTAAACGGGATACCAGCAGCTATATTGTGAGGCTGGCTCCCGGCGATGCAAAGGCAATTTACCTTGCAGAAAAAGGCGGCGCTAAAATCTACTGCAGTACCGATGGTGGTGACAGGGAATGGCTGGCGGGCACCTGTCCGCTCAATGTCCAGGACCTGGCGGCGGAAAGCCCTGGCATAGCCTATGTGCTTAATAAAGAGGGGAAAGTGGTCAAGACATCTTCTAATGGCCTTAGCTGGGGCGCCATTGTTTCCACCAACATTTCGACCAGGCGTGAGTTAGATACGGGCCACATGATTGTCAGCGGGGGCACCGATGTCATATTTATCGGCAGTGCCGATGGTCGCGCCGCCTATTCCACGGACGGGGGTTCTTCATGGCTAAAACTAGGAGCACTAACCGGCGTTAACACCGGCAGGGTGCAGGTTGTCCCTGACCAGGACTTCGCCAGCAACAAGATAATCTATGCTGCCAGTAGCCAG
>VGOH01000044.1 GCA_016875955.1 Chloroflexota bacterium | reverse complement strand
TGAAGGAAGCTGATGCCGATTACGCCGTGTGTTGTTATGTGCCGGTTGACGCGCCCGGGCTGGTCCACATATTCGGTCGCCAGACCAACGACGACCGCAAATGCAGCGGCTGCCTCCTTGACCAGGGCAATCCGGAGTACGGCATTGTCGGCGGTGAGGCGCTGGTGGTCTTTGATGACGTCTTTGTTCCCTGGAAATATGTATTCATGTGCGGCGAGTATGATTTCGCCTTTGAACTGGTGGAGCGTTTCGCTACCGCTCACCGCCAGAACTACGGCGGCTGTAAGGTCGGCCTGGCCGATGTTCTAATAGGCGCTACCTATGCGCTGTCCGAGGTGCAGGGCACCTCCAGCGCTTCTCATATCAGAGACAAGCTGGTGGAGATGGTCCACCTCGCCGAAACGCTCTACTGCTGCTCCATCGCCTGCTCCTGTCAGGGGTATGCGCTGCCGGCGGGCAATTTCATGGCCGACCCCCTCCTGGCCAATATCACCAAGCTCAATGTTACCCGGAATGTTTATGAAATGGCCCGACTCGCCCAGGATATCGCCGGCGGCCTGCTGGCGACATTGCCTTCGGAACTGGACTGGGGTGATGCCAGGCTGGGTAAATATGTGGACAAGTACATGAAAAGCGTAAAGGACGTACCCGCCGAGGACAGAATGCGTTTATTAAGGCTGATTGAGGGCATGACCTGCGGCACCGCTCTGGTGGAATCAATGCACGGTGCCGGCTCGCCACAGGCGCAGCGGATTATGATTATGCGGCGCGCCAACTGGGAACGCAAGAAACGGCTGGCCCAGAAGCTGGCCAAGATTGGGGAGCAGCCCAAACTGGTGTGACTGATTACAAGCTGAACGTAACCCTGAAATATTGCGGCTCCTGCAACCCTCTTATTGACCCTTTTCAGGTCGGCAGCAGGCTGAAAGAGGCGATTCTAAACGAGCCGGGGCTGAAGCTCGTTGCGCCAGACGATAAAAGTATCGACGTAGTGGTCATACTCTGCGGGTGCCCCCGGGCCTGTGGCAACAAAGAAAGCATCCGCAGGCTGGCCAAGAACTCCATTGTTGTCGCCGGGGCATCAGTCAACCAGGTGCCGGTGGCGGAAAAAGAATTGCCCGCTCAGGTAATGCAGAAGGTCAGGTCCTTTTGTGCCAAGGGCAAGCCTATTTCCCGTAGTCCAGCGCCGGCCCGACGAACTCGCCGCCATCAACCAAAATGACTTCCCCGGTAATATAGCTGGAAGCATCAGAGGCAAGGAAAAGCGCCGTCCCGGCAACGTCCTCGGGGACGCCGATATAGCCCAGGGCCTTGCTCTTGGCTGCCAGCTTCTCCTTCGCCGGCTCCTTCCACAGGGCCTCGCTTAACCGGGTCTTAATCACGCCCGGCGCAATAGCATTCACCCTTATTTTATACTGGCCCCATTCCTTGGCCAGAACCCGCGTCAGCATTATCAGGCCGGCCTTGGTCACGCTGTAAATGCCCAGTTCGCTGGCGACTATGCCCGCAATCGACGCCGTATTGATGATGCTGCCACCGCCCTGCTCCTTCATCAGGCGCGCCACCAGCCGGCTGAGCAGAAACGGCCCCTTGAGGTTGACGTTCATGGTCACGTCCCAGGCCCACTCTTCCGCTTCCAGCATCGGGCCATAGTAAGGGTTTGTGCCCGCGTTATTGACCAGAACGTCGATTCTCCCCCACTCCCCCTTTACCTTCTCCACCAGGGCCTTTGACTCCTCAAGTTTGGCGACGTGGCTGGCCACCGCCAGACTTTGCACACCCTTCTTTTTGAGCTCCTCAGCCACTGGCTCCAGGTCAGGTAACTTCCGGCCGCTGATAGCGACGTTGGCGCCGGCATCGGCAAAGGCCAGCGCGATAGCGCGGCCGATGCCTCTGCTGCCACCGGTGACCAGGGCGTTCTTACCCTCCAGGGAAAACCGCGACAGGTCCATGCTCTATACCCCCTTTATTCAGGCGCGCTTCTTCCGGCGGCGCCACCAGGCGAAGTACAGTATCACGCCGATAGCTATCCACACCGGGCTGAAAATGCCGAGCCAGATGATGATATTGGCCAGCACCCGCCCGAAGGTAACCAGTCCGTTCCAGGCGCTGTCAACGATGCTGCCGGCGCTCCAGCCGGGCAGTACCGTGATATAGTCGCTCCTCTTTTCTATATCCTGATTGCCGCGGTCATCGGAGACCGTCAGGGTAACGGTATAGGTCCCCTTTGCCTTGTATTTATGTCTGGGACTATTGTCAGTGCTGGTACTGCCATCGCCAAAGTCCCACTCATAGCTGTAAGGTCGGACGCCGCCGCCCACGTCGCTGCTGAAGCGAATCTCCTCGCCCTCTTTCGCCGTTACCTTGTTGGCGTTCAACGATACTTCCAGCTTGGACTGCTCCAGCATGACCTGGATTAGCGACATGGAGGAAGTGCGCTCCAGGTACTGCATGCGCCCCTTGGTTCGCTCAATGTCCTGCTGCACTCTGGACAACTCACTCTGGACGCTGAGAATGTCCTTCACCTCCACCGCTTTCTCCATCAGCTTCAGGAGCTGCGCTTCGGTGGCTTCCAGGTTGCGGAGCGTCGCTTCAAGGTCAACGTATTCTTCAGTAACGTCCTGCGCCGACGTTGTCTCGGAGGTCACCTCCACGGCCATATTGCGCAGCACGCCCATTGCGTAGTCAAAATCGTCGGACGGCACACGTATGGTAATCTGCCCGACAACGCGCTCGCCCTCCTTCCAGCTGCTGGAATTGACCACGTACCCTTTGCGGTCCTGGGCGAGTCTGATAATCTTATCTATGGTGTCGCGGACATCGTCCACCACCAGCTGCATGTTGGCGGTACGGATTATCATGCGGTCGGTGTCAATGGACATATCGTTTCCGTTCACCGGTGATGGCGCCGGGGCCGGTGCCATGGGCGGTGTCTCCACCACCACCTTACCAGATGCCCCCTCGGAACCCGGTATCATTATAGAAGGAGCCGGGGCAGGTGCCGGGGTTGGGGCAGGGGCCGGTACAGGAACTTCCACCGATTGCGGCGCGGCACAGGCAATTAACGCCGCCATCAGCATTATCAGAGCCGCCATAATTAATAACTTTTTCATAAGAACCCTCCTTTTGCTCTATTCAGCATATAAAACGAAATTTAGAGCTAAAAGTTATTATTTAGGGGAAGCACCCTAGCTGACAGTTACTTATTTTGATTGACAGTCTATTGGCGGCATCGCCGACACCCCGTGGGCTCACTTTCAGTTCCCTGGCAATCTTGAAAGCGACGGCACAGGGCAGGCGGCCGTTCACCAGTGATGACTTAATCTTTCTCTCCAGTTCGTTTTCCATGCACTAATCCTCCATCTCCAAAGGTCGCATTAATATTAATCACGCTTTTGTCATCCCGTTAACAAATCAGGTTTTTCTTTTCTCCAGAAAGACAATTATTTCATCGACGTCCGGCAATTCTGAAATCGGGTATATTTTGGCGAAAATCACCTTCTGTTCCTCATCGATGACGATGTTGGCCCTTTCGGAAAAGCCGTCTGGCTCTCTGAATACCCCGTACAATCTGGCCACGGCGCCATGTGGCCAGAAGTCGGCCAGCAACCGGGTATGCTCTATCTCCATCATCTCCGCCCAGGCCCGATTGGAGAACACGGAATCAACGCCTATTCCCAGCGCTATGGTATTCAACTTTCCCAATTTCTTGAAATGGTTCTCCAGCGACTTCATATGGTCCCGACAAACCGGCGTCCAAGCAAGAGGCCGGAACGCAAGCAGCACTTTCTTGCCTTTAAGCTTTGCAAGTTGCACCGTTTTCTGATTCTGGTCCTTCAGGGTAAAGTCCGGGGCCCTGCTGTCCAATGCAATCATCTTTAACACCTCCTTACCTTGTGGTACTGATTATATTTTATGTCAGCGACGCCTTATTTTCCAAGCATCACTGCATGGTCTGAAGCATCTGGCTCAGGATAAGGCGCAGGTTCCCGATATAATCTTCAGCCAGAGGGTCAATAAACACCACCCGGCCCCCGATGGCTTCGGCGATGACCCCGGCGCTTTTCGGGTCAAACTGCGGCTCCACGAAAATCACCGTGATGCCCTGCGCTTTTGCCTGCTCAATCAGGCGCGTCAGGCTGGCGGCGGTCGGCTCCTTGCCCTCGGTTTCAATGGGAATCATATCCAGTTCATATTCGCGCGCGAAATAGCCGAATGCCGGGTGGTAGACCATGAACCGCCGGTTCCTCACGCCGGACAGGCCGTCTCTCATCTCCCGGTCTATCCCGGCCAGCTCTTCCAGATAAGCTGCGCAATTCTGCTCGTAAGAGTGGCGGTTCGCCGGGTCCACCGCAATCAGTCCGTCACGGATATTCTGCACCATTATCCGGGCATTAAGCGGCGACATCCAGATATGAGGGTCAAACCTGGTGTGCGGGCGTGCTTCTTCCGCTTCGCTTTCATGCCCGTCGACCGCCTCCTGTAACTCAACCCCTTTAGAGCAGTCCACCACCAGCATGCCACGATTGGTGGCCATAAGCTTGTCCATCCAGACCAGCTCAAACTCAACCCCCGAGCCCACCTTGGCGTACATTTTGGCCTCGGCCAGCGCCTTTATCTGCGCCGGCTTGGGCTCGTAGGTATGCGGGCTTGCCCCCGGCGGCACCATTACCGTCACCTTAACCCTGTCTCCACCCACATTTTTCACAAAATCGGCCTGCGGCAGTATAGTGACCACCACCCCCAGCCGGTCGTCTGCTTCTCCGGCCGGGGCGCAGGCGGGAATAGCCAGCGCCAGCCCGGTCAGCAATATGCCAGTGATAAGAATCCTCATTCTCCAGCCTGATTAGCCACAGCTAAATTAAACCGTCAACTTCCACCATTATTATAGCCTGTCTCCGTCAGAAATGCCTTTTTAAATTGAACTATAGTTGCCTCGCAGCGTCAAGACAATATCTTTTGGTTACCCTTTGCCTATGGTTGTTCTTTTACTCACCCCCTTGCTCCCCCTCTCAAACAGGTCTGTCCTTTGCGCTCCATTTTAATCATGTTTGAGAGGGGGAAAGAATTGGGGAGGGGGCTCCGCCCCCTCCCCTCTATACTCCCCTCTCCAGCCATTAATGCCTGTGGTCATTTACCGGTGATTCTGACTGGAGAAAGGTCAGGGGTGAGGCGTAAATTACCAGCCAAAGGCAAATAAAACCTTTATCTAAACGGTGGCGTGCCCCCTGTTTCCATATTAGCCAAAATACCAGTAAAATAGAGATGTCCTGATGAAATAAGAGAGATGGAAATGATTGCGGTGATTGATTATGGCGCCGGCAACCTGCGCAGCGTGGCCAATGCCATCGCCAGGCTGGGCTACCAGCCCAGGATAACCAGCGCTGCCCGGGATTTACTGAAGGCACAGGCGATTATCCTGCCCGGAGTCGGTGCTGCCGGCAATACCATGGAGAACCTGCGCAACCTCGGGCTGGTGGACCTGCTCAAGAAGCTGATTGCCGATAACCGGCCCTTCTTCGGCGTCTGCATCGGCCTGCAGGTGCTCTTCACCGGCACCGAAGAAGGCGGCTGGCATAACTGCCTGGGAATTATCCCGGGTCGGGTGAAAAAACTGCCGGACGGCCTGAAAGTACCCCACATGGGCTGGAATCAGGTAAGGCAACGCGTCAGCCACCCATTATTTGAAGGCATCCCTGATGGCGCCGACTTTTACTTCGTGCACAGCTACTACGGGGAGCCTGAGGACAACTCCCTGGTGGTCGGTGAGACGGATTACGGCATCACCATGGGCAGCGTGATAGCGCGCGACAACCTGGTGGCGACGCAGTTCCATCCCGAAAAGAGCGGCGAGCACGGGCTGAAGATGTATGACAACTTCATCAGGCGCGCCCTGGCCACCAGAACCCCTTAATCAGAAGGAGATAATTTTCTATGCTCACCAAGCGGATTATACCCTGCTTAGATGTGAAAGATGGCCGGGTGGTCAAGGGCACGAGTTTTGTCCAGCTGCGCGACGCCGGCGACCCCGTGGCGCTGGCCTCTTTCTATTATCAGCAGGGCGCCGATGAACTGGTGTTTCTGGACATCAGCGCTACACCGGAGGGGCGCGATACGCTGGTGGAGGCGGTTGAGCGTATCTCAGAGCAGGTGTTCATGCCCCTGACCGTTGGCGGCGGCCTGCGCACCACCGCTGACATGCGCCGCCTGCTGAAGGCAGGAGCGGATAAGGTCTCCATCAATACCGCCGCGGTACTTACCCCGGAGCTGATACAGGAAGGCGCCGAGAAGTTCGGCAGCCAGTGCATCGTGGTGGCGATAGATGCCAAGCGCCTAGATACCAGTCCAGAACCAAAGTGGGAGGTATATATCCACAGCGGCCAGCAGCCCACCGGAATAGATGCCCTTCTATGGGCGAGACAGGCCGTACAAAAAGGGGCGGGAGAAATACTGCTGACCAGCATTGACGCTGACGGCCACCGCGCCGGCTATGATATTGAACTCACCCGCGCCGTATCGGAAGCCGTGACCGTGCCGGTTATCGCCAGCGGCGGTGCCGGCGAACTGGAAGACCTCTATCAGGCGCTGGTCACCGGCAAGGCCGATGCGGTGCTAGCGGCCAGTATCTTCCACTACGGCACTTATTCCATCCCGGAGACCAAGGCCTATCTGGCGAAAAAGGGGTTACCAGTACGAATTGACAGGTGAGGGAAGCAGAAATTAGAGGCCAAAGGTTCTGTTTGCCTTTGGCTGTTATGTGCTTAACTCACCTCTGTCCCCTCTCCAGCCAGAATCACTGGTAAATGACCGCGGGCTTTAATGGCTGGAGAGGGGAGTTATAAGTGAGAGGGGGCTCCGCCCCCTCTCCAACTCTTTCCCCCTCTCAAACATTATTAAGATGGAGCGCCAAAGACGAACCTGTTTGAGAGGGGGATTAAGGGGGTGAGCAAAAGAACAATCTCCGTAAATAGCACCAACCATAAGCGATTTAGAAATTGAGCTCTTAATATAATAAAATGGTATTGATAACTTCATTTAGCTTTTTTAGCGTTAATGCTATAATAGCGAAAGTCTGTCTAGCAAAAGGGAGTCAGTCATGGTACAGGTAGCCAGTTTTGAAACGGAAAGAAAAATCATTGCCATTCTCAAGGTCTTGAGCGAGTCCACCGAGCCGCTGGGCTCAATTCACCTCGCCCGTGAACTGGAGCGGCATGGCATTTTCCTGAGCGAAAGGGCAGTCAGGTACCACCTCAGGATAACCGATGAACGTGGCTACACGCAGCCCATGGGGCATGATGGCCGGACGCTGACCGAACGAGGGCTGGAAGAACTTAAAATGGCGCTCGCTCCCGAACAGGTGGGCTTCATTCATGAGAAACTTGAGCTGCTCGCCTTCCACACCACTTTTAATCCAAAAACGCGCACCGGACAGGTTCCCATAAATACTTCAATCATTGACTGCGCCGATTTTGCGCCAGCGATGGCGGCGATGGGCGAGGCTTTCCGCGCCAAGCTCAGCGTCAGCGACCTCGTAGCCGTTGCCCCGGAAGGGGAGAAACTTGGCTCAGTGGTCGTCCCCAAGGGGAAAATGGGGCTGGCCACCGTATGCAGCGTGGTCATCAACGGTGCCCTGCTCAAAGCAGGTATCCCCACCGACTCACGATTTGGCGGCGTGCTTGAGGTAAGGGATTCCAAGCCAAGACGCTTCGTGGCCATTATCAATTATGCCGGCACCTCCCTTGACCCATCGGAACAGTATATCCGGGCCCGAATGACCACAGTCCAGGAAACCGCCAGAACTGGACATGGTAAAATACTGGCCAATTTCCGCGAAATACCAGCCCCGTCAAGGTCAATAGCCCAGGAAGTTCTGGATTCACTCAGGGAAGCCGGCATCCATGGTGTCTATGCGCTGGGAAACACCAGCGAGCCCATCTGCCAGGTAGCCATCGGCCTGAACCGAGTGGGCATGGTCCTGCTCGGTGGTCTAAATCCGGTAGCGGCAGCAGTAGAAGCTGGTATTGAAATTGATAACATCGCCGAGAGCGGCATGATTGAATTCAACCAACTGACCAGTTTCTGGAAGCTGAAACCATGACCTATTTTGACGAGCTGGACAAGATATGGGGCAGAGGCAGTCCCAGTTCAAGTCAGACCCGGAGAAGTCGGATGAGGCCTCGCCATACTGGAAGATGGCTGATTGCCATCGGGGTGCTTATTGCTATATTCGTCTTAGCCTCTATCAGCAAAGGCATTTATACTGACTGGCTCTGGTTC
>VGOH01000043.1 GCA_016875955.1 Chloroflexota bacterium | reverse complement strand
TAGCCGCCTTTCTGGGCGTCTTCCACACTCCACGTTACCTGGTGCGACTTCCGGGCCACCGCTTTGCCGCCGCTTCTCACCCGAACGCCTTCCCGGGTAACCACCGCGATATCGCCATCCTCCAGATAGATAACCCGACTGGTGTAGTCCAGTACCGCGGGCACGTCCGAGGCAATGAAGTTCTCCCCATCGCCAACGCCGATAATCAACGGGCTGTCTTTTCTGGCGGCGATGAGCTCGGGCACGCTGTCCGTGAGCACAGCGATAGCATACGAGCCTTTCACCTCACCAAGCGCCCTGGTCACCGCTGCCTCCAGGTCACCGGCGAAATACTTTTCAATGAGATGAGGGATAACTTCGGTGTCCGTTTCCGAGACAAATTTATGTCCCTCTTTGATGAGCTGTTGCCGCAACTGCTGATAGTTATGCAGCACACCATTATGTGCCACCGTAATCTTGCCGGTGCAGTCGCCGTGGGGGTGAGCATTTACCTGGGACGGTTCACCATGCGTGGCCCACCGCGTATGCCCGATGCCCATTTTCCCTTCAATGCGGCGCGGCAGTCGCTCTTTCAGGGCCTGTACCCTGACCGCGTCCTTATATACCTGCAAAGCACCGCCAGCCACGGCAATGCCGCAGGAATCGTAACCCCGGTACTCCAGTCGGGACAGGCAGTTCAACAGTATAGGTCCGGCCTGTCTTTCCCCGATATAGCCAACGATGCCGCACATATCGCTAAATTGCTCCACCTATCATGAATTACACCACCAGGCTCCGGTCCGGCAGGCAGCCGCTGATAAGTTTCAGCGACCTAACCTGGCTGTAGTTGCCGACAATCACGCCCGGCTGCGCCACCACGCTGCTGCCCAGCCGGCAGCCTTCGCCAAGCATCGCCCCGAAGCTGACCAGGTGGTGTTCATGATTGACGGCAATCTCCGCCTGGCCACTGCAGGCAGCGAACCGCCCGTCTATATGGCAGCCATTGTCAATGACCGAGTCATGGATAATGCTGCCCGAACCAACGCTCACATCGCTGCCGATGGCACTGTTTTTTATTTCGGTAAATGGCGCCATAACCGTATTATTGCCGATACTGGTCGCGGGGAAGATACATACGCTGGGCCCTATCTCACAACCCTCCCCGATAACCACCGGCCCGGCGATATATGAATTGGAACGTATCACGGTACCCTTACCGATTGATACCGGCCCCTTTATCTCAACGCCAGTCTCAATCGTGCCACCTGACCTGGCCCGCGTCCGCCGCAGAATAGCCGCATTCAGATTCAGAATGTCCCAGGGGTAGACCGCATCCAGCCAGGCACCCACGGTTTCCAGGGCTTTAATTTTGTGGCCCTGAACGAGCATTCTGTTGACCACATCAGGAAGGCCCAATTGAGGCTCCACGAAGTCAAAAATCGCCCGATTAAAGGCATATATGCCGGTGCTGACCAGGTTGCTGGCCACTTCTTCCGGCTTCTCCATAATCTGCTGAACAGTGCCGCGCTGCACGGTGACCACGCCGTATCTCCTGGGATTGTCCACCTTCTTCACCAGCACGGCGCCCGGCGCGACCGCGGCAAACCGGTCAATGGTATCCGCGTCAATCAGGTTGTCGCCAGGCAGAACCAGAAAATCATCTTTGATGGCTTCTTTCGCCTGGGCCAGAGCATGTGCCGTCCCCAGCTGTTTTTGCTGGGTGACATAGGTCAGCGCCACTCCGAAAGGTTCACCGGAGCCGAAATAATCAAGCACCTGCTCTTTATGATAGCCGACCACCAGCACAATATCGCGAATGCCGTTCTGCGCCAGCGCCTCAATCACATACTGCAGAATCGGCTTGCCGGCAATGAACAGCATCACCTTGGGCCGATTCACGGTAAATGGCCTCAGTCTCTGTCCCTCGCCAGCGGCCAGAATAACCGCTTGTTTCATCTGCCCCTCCTCAGCATATTCTTGACTCCGGTGCTATCACCCCGCTCGCCACCGCCCCCGGACCAATAAAAGCATGGTCGCCAACCATGCTGCCAACATTGATGCTGGCGTTTATCCCCGTCTCCACCATGTCCCCGACTATTGCCCCCAGCTTGCGCCGTCCGGTATCAATATTTTCCACCCGTATCATCTTCTTGTCCAGCCTCAGGTTGGCCACCTTGGTGCCGGCGCCAAAATTGCACGCCTCTCCGATGACGCTATCGCCGACATAATTATGGTGGGGCAATTTGGTGCCCTTCATCACGATGCAGTTCTTCACCTCCACCGCATTGCCGATATGGCAGTTATCCCCGATGGCGGTGCAGGGCCTGATGTAGCAGTTGGGCCCTATATCGCAATTCTCCCCGATGATTACCGGACCAATTATATACGAACCGGAACGGACCACGGTATTTTTGCCAACGGCAACGGCGCCCTTCATGACCACGTTTGCCTCCACCTCGCCGGCGTTCTCCGCTTTCAGGCCGGCCATGAATGTTTCATTCGCCGTCAGCAAGTCCCAGGGATAGCTGATATCCAGCCACTGACCTATCATATGAACCGCAATTCTGTGCCCAGCCTCCATCAGTAATGTTAAGGAATCGGTCAGCTCGTACTCGCCACGCGGCGACTTTTCGGTTCGGGATATGGCGTCAAATATATCTGGCGTGAGGAGGTACAGGCCGGCGTTAGCCAGGCGCGTGGGCGGGTTTTCCGCTTTCTCATGGATGCGGACCACCCTGCCCTTATCCACTTCAACTGCGCCCAGGTCCTTTGTGTCGCCTACCTCAATCACCGCCATCATGGCCTTTTTTCTGGCCGCCATGACTTTTATATCACTGCGGCCAATAGCCATATCGCCGTTCATCAGCAAAAAGCTGCCCGCCGTCAGCTCCGACACCATGCGCACCGCATCGGCAGTGCCCAACTGCTTCCGCTGCTTCACATAGTCAATCCGAACGCTCCATTTCGCGCCATCGCCGAAGTAACCAAGCACCGCTTCATCATGGTAGCCGACGACAAAGATGAACTCTTTGATGCCGGCGGCAATCGCTTCAATGAGCAAATGCTCAAGTATTGGCTTATTTGCGATGGGCAGCATCACCTTGGGCTTGGTATAGGTAAGGGGTCGCATGCGGCTGCCTTCGCCAGCCGCCAGAATAACCGCTTTCAATTTAAATTCTCCCTGCTCCCATATATCGGCCAGATAAAATTTGCTGGAGAGCGCGCTTTAAAGATGGACAGATGAGCTTCTGTATTGTCCCCATTCTACTACGCTGGCCTTAAAAGTCAATAGAAGCCACATACGGTACTGTTTGCCTTTAGTTGTTCTATCGCTTACCCCCTGTGTCCCCCTCTCAAACATTATTAAAAATGGAGTGCCAAAGACAAACCTGTTTGAGAGGGGGGAAAAGAATTTGTAGAGGGGGCGGAGCCCCCTCTACTCTGTACTCCCCTCTCCAGCCATCAATGCCTATGGTCATTTACCCGTAATTCTGGTTGGAGAGGGGTAAGGGGTGAGGCATCAACTGCCAACCAGAGGCAAACAGAACTGGCACCAATATTGATTGCAATAACTTTACGGGTATGATATTGTATACGGAGTATATACCGTGGGCATACTGGAGCAGTGCTGGCCCACCCTCAGAAGTAACGGACTGCTTCCATAACTTATGCCCGTGCGCTGATGGCATATGGTAAAAATCAAGGGAAACAAGGTGCTAAGGAGGACAGATATGCCTGACCATCTGAAGAAAATTGCCGAAGCCGTAAAGAATGGAGATGAAAAACTGACCGTCCAGGCCGTTGGCGAGGCGTTAAAAGCCAAGATTGCCGCCGCTGAGATACTGGGCAGGGGGCTGGTGCCCGGCATCCAGGCACTGGGACAGCTCTTCAAGGACGGGCAGGCTTACCTGCCGGAAATCCTCGTTTCCGCTCGCGCCATGAGGAGCGGGACGGAGAAGCTGCAGCCACACCTCGCCGCGTCGGATGTTAAGAAGAAAGGGACCGTGGTCATCGGGACGGTGGAAGGCGACATGCACGATATCGGCAAGAACCTGGTCAAAATGATGCTGGAGAGCAACGGCTATGACGTTCACGACCTGGGCGTGGATGTTTCGGCAGATGCTTTTGCCGCCGAGGCCAAAGCCACGAAGGCCAATATCGTGGCGACCTCTGCCCTGCTCACCACCACCATGACCATTATCCCCGCCATCGCCAAAGCCCTGGAGACAGTCGGCGTCAGACGCAAGGTAAAAATAATGATAGGCGGCGCGCCCATAACCAGACAGTTTGCCGATGAGATTGGCGTTGAGGGCTATGCCGATGACTGCGCCTCGGCCGTTGATGAAGCCGACCGACTGATGAAACTGGCTGCCTGACTTCCTTTAATTTAATCTACCCACTGGTTTATCTAAAGGGAGGTCGTCAATGAATACACGGGAACGCTTTCTGGCCACCATGAAATTTGAGGAGCCGGACCGGCACCTTGTCTGGGAGTTCGGCTACTGGGGCGGCACGGTGCGGCGCTGGTACCGTGAGGGACTGCCCCGGGTCCGCGGCCTCTGCGATGATATCGGCGAGGGCACCGGCCTCTTTAATGAGTACGCCGGCATACCCAGAAACCGTGATACCTCCCTGGATATTCACCATTACTTCAAGATGGACCCCTACCTGGTGCGTGTGCCGTTAAACATTGGCGCCTATCCGCCCTTTGAGTCCAAAGTCATTGAGGACCACGGGGAATGGTACATCTGGCAGGAATGGGACGGCAGCCTGCGCAAGGAGATTAAAAACCGCAGCACTCTGCCCACCATCATGGGCGGGCCGGTAAAGGACCGGGAGAGCTGGGAGAGATACAAAGCGGAGCGGTTGCGCCCCAGCCTGAAAGGCCGGCTGCCCGACAACTGGTCGCAGCTGGTCAAAGAATATAAAAAGCGCGACTATCCCCTGGGGCTCGGCCAAACGCACGGCTTTTTCGGCACACCCCGTTATCTCATGGGCGTTGAGGAACTGCTGACCAAGTACTATGACGACCCCGACATGATGAGGGATATCAATAACTACCTGGCCGATTTCTGGATTGCCCTTTACGACGGCGTGCTCAGGGAAGTTGAAGTGGATACCGTCTTCATCTGGGAGGACATGTGCTACAAGGGCGGCCCCCTTATCTCACCGGCGATGTTCCGCGAGTTCATCCTGCCCGGCTATAAAAAGCTGACTAGCTTCTTGCGGGACCACGGAATTACCCTGGTACAGGTGGACAGCGACGGCGATGTCTGGAAGCTGATACCGCTCTGGGTGGAAGGCGGCGTCACCGTGCTCTATCCCTTTGAGGTCGCTGCCGGCATGGATGTGGTCGAGGTGCGCAAGGCATTTCCCAGACTGGCCATCAGCGGCGGCATTGACAAGCGGGCAGTGGCCGAGGGCAGGGCCGCCATCGACCGGGAGCTGGAATACCGCGTACCGTTTATGCTCGAAAGCGGCGGCTATATCCCTACCATCGACCACATGGTATCGATGGACGTGAGCTTTGAGAACTTCAAATACTACCGGGAAAAGCTAAACCAGATACTGAAAAAGCACAGCAAGTCCTGGGATAGAGACTGAGCGACAACGTACCCCGGTTGCCCGCAACTTGGCCAAGTGCTGAGTTCATCTTCAGCTGGTGGTCTTGCCAGGCCACCGTTTGGCGTGTTAACATTATCAATGCTGGGAGGCAGCCGCTTACCCGATTTCCATCCGTGCCGAAGTGGCGGAATGGCAGACGCGCTACGTTCAGGGCGTAGTGTCCGTAAGGGCATGAGAGTTCAAATCTCTCCTTCGGCACCATATAAAATCGGCGCTTGTAGCTCAGTTGGATAGAGCGCAGCCCTGCGGAGGCTGAGGCCGTGGGTTCGAGCCCCGCCAAGCGCGCCACCCGGGCGGTTAGCTCAGCTGGTTAGAGCATCTGCTTTACACGCAGGAGGTCAGAGGTTCAAATCCTCTACCGCCCACCACTTTTATCACCCATTTAGCTTGTTCACTATGCCGGGATATCTGTATCTGCATCTTTGCTGCGTTGGTTTCTTGCCTTCATCTCGTTTCCACGCCTGTTCACCCTCTTTCCGATTGACGTAATTGGCGCCGTAGGCTATTATTAAAACACCGGGGCTTTTTATGTGGTAAAAATGAAAAGGCTAAAGACGACACAGGCCCTGATTTTCATCCTCCTGCTCAGTATGCTGGTATTGGCCGACGTGGATAACCAGCCAGCAGCGGTTGATGCCCAATACCTGCTGCCGACCTCAATCATAACCGCAACCGGAGAACCGCCGCCTGCAGAACAGGATGACACCACAACTCCAGCACCTTTGCAGCAAATAGGTCAGCATGAGTTTATCTTAGCCCAGAGCATCGCCATAATAAGCTCAGGTGCCAGCACCACCCGTTCGGCAGGCAGCCATCGTAACAACCATGTCTCCCACCAGTATGAAAATAACGCGAAACTTGAAGAAGCCACCAGCTATCTTTCCACTCCAAACACTGTTTTCAGGCAGATCAGTCGCCATTACTGTCAGTATCTGGATATTCCACCTCCGCAAGCCTAACCAGACATATAGTCCAGTAACCCGGGGAACGGCTCCGTATTTACCATGAGTACATTTCCTTTTTTCTGTTGAAAGACCTGATTACCTTAAGATTAGCTCTGATTCCCCGAACATCTAGTCGCCCGGTAATTATTTCCCCCTGGCGCTTACCCTCGGAATACCCCTTCTCCCACCACGCAAATTTACGGGGCACCGGTAACTCCCAGATAGAAGCGTAAATCTGGACTAAGTCTATTATCTTCACCTTTTCATCACTGGCGTATTGACGCCACAAAGAATTAATCAGCAGTAAAAGCAAAAAGGAACAATAAGGAGGATAAATAAGATGTTCTGGAAAAAACAGCAAACAACAACCGCGGCACCGGCCGGGACGGCTGCCGTCGAAAAACTGCCGCGCCCGAAAAATTTACCGGGATTCGTGGCAAAATATCTCGGTGAACGACATGGGGTGGAGTCAAACCGGCTCTGGAGGCTTAAGGCTTTGGTACGACCGAGCGCCAAGGGAGGAAAAGCTTTTGATGTTCGTATCTTCGATGAAGCGGAAGCAGCGAGCAATCGTATCAACGTCAAGGACTATACCAGCCTTGACCAGCACCCGGAACTGCTGCTCTTTGACGGCTGGTTTGATGAGGGACCTAAAGAGGTAGCTCTGGAAGCAAAGCGGAAAGTGGTAAAAGTCCAGATTTACAAAGAGAAAGAAATCTTGAGCCAGATTGAGGCGCTCATCAAGCCGGGCAGCAATGTCATTTTCTACCTCGCCGGCAGTCCGGCCTCGGGCGGGCCACTCGGCCGCGGCGCCGCTATTGTTGAGCTGAACCCCAACTATCCCAAACACGGAGAAAAGAAGTATGTCCTTTATATCACCAACATCGAGGGCACGGAGCCGGTAGGCAAACGGCAAAAATTCCTTGACAGCGATAAAGCAAAACAATTGGTCAACTGGATAAAGGAGAGACACTTTAAAGCGTAAAGTTGAAAGCAAACGCCGGTGACGCCTCGCTCAACTCTAGTTCAGGGGTAGTCTGGCAGCATACCGGCTGAAAAATTGGAAAGCATTTTCTCCACATGTAGAGGGAACAGCGCGTTTACTTCTTCACCTGTCGGGCGGTGAGCTGCCTTTCCCTGACCGCTGGATTGGCGTAGTCGGGAAGCAGTATCGGTGACACGCGGTCGGTGACGATGCCCGCCTTCTCCATCTCCCGCTGATAGTCTCTGACGTGCTGCAGAGACAGCTGGCCATCTTTGGTTTTCTCCCTGGCATATTCTGCCGCGCTCTCCCCGGCGATGCGCCCGAAGACGAGGACATCTAAAAGGGAATTGCCCATCAGGCGGTTCTCGCCGTGCACGCCGCCGCTGACCTCCCCGGCGAGGAAAAGGCCGGGTATGGACGTCTCCCCTCTGGCATTATATTCCAGCCCGCCATTCTGGTAGTGGAGTGTCGGGTAAACCAGCATCGGCTCTCTGGCAATGTTAATGCCAAAGCGCTTATAGATGATGAACTTGCCCGGGAACTCTCTCTCCACCGTGCCCTCGCCCATCAATATGTCTATCATGGGGGAGTCCAGCCATACGCCGAGCTTACCCGTGGGCGTGGGCACGCCCTTTCCCCTCTCCAGACATTCCCGGATAAAAGCCGCTGATTCCACGTCCCTGGGCTCGCGCTCATAGACGAACTGCTCACCATCAATGTTCACCACATTGGCCCCCGCCCCGCGGA
>VGOH01000042.1 GCA_016875955.1 Chloroflexota bacterium | reverse complement strand
GACAAGCTGATTGGCCTTAAAGAAAACGTTATCATCGGCAAATTGATTCCAGCCCATTACCCGCCGCTTGAAGAGGCGCCGGAGGCGCTCCCGGAAAAGGTGGGCGCATTATCGGAACAGGCACCCGGCGAGATGACCGGGGAGGCCGCTGGGCCGATGGGCATGACCACGCCGGAGGCGCTGCTGGACCAGATGTTCGGCGAAGAGACTGAAGATTCAGCCACCCGGCCACTTCCAGAAGAGGCAGCGGGCCCGGCGGTGGAAGATGATGGGCTGAACTCAGAGGATTAACGGGGGTGAGATTTAAATAGCTCGCATTATATCAGGTAAACCCAGTGCTGAAGATGCTCCCCTTGACACCAGCCTGCGGCCACGCCAGCTCAATGAATTCGTCGGGCAGGAAAAGATTAAAGAGAACCTGAGCATCGCCATCACGGCAGCGAAGGGTAGAGGCGAAGCCCTGGACCACGTGCTGCTCTACGGACCTCCGGGACTGGGCAAGACGACCCTCGCCTACATCATCGCCGCCGAAATGGGCGTGAGCATCAGGATTACTTCAGGGCCGGCCATTGAGCGCACTGGCGACCTCGCTGCCATACTCACCAACCTGCATGCGCAGGATATCCTCTTCATCGATGAAATACACCGTCTCAGCCGCGCCGTTGAGGAAATCCTCTACCCGGCCATGGAGGAGTATGCTCTGGATATCATCATCGGCAAAGGCCCCGGTGCCCGAAGCCTGCGACTTAACCTGCCCGATTTTACGCTTATCGGCGCTACCACCCGCTATGCCCTTTTAAGCCCGCCTCTCCGCGACCGCTTCGGTGCGGTCTACCGGCTTGACTTCTACGACCAGAAATCAATAGAGTCAATCCTGCACCGCTCCGCCCGCATTCTGCAGATTGAGGCGGACGGCGAAGGGCTGAAGGAAATTGCCCGCCGTGCCAGAGGTACTCCGCGCGTGGCCAACCGTTTGTTGAAAAGAGTCAGAGACTACGCGCAGGTGAAAGGCGACGGCACCGCCACGCATGCCGTGACCGTAGAGGCACTGGCCAAGCTGGAAGTCGATACCATCGGCCTGGATGAAGTTGACCACAAGCTACTGCGGACGATTGTGGAAAAGTTCAACGGCGGCCCGGTCGGCCTTGAGACACTGGCCGCTGCTATCAGCGAGGAATCAGACACCATCATGGATGTCTACGAGCCCTACCTGCTGCAGCTGGGCTTTCTGGAGCGCACGCCCCGCGGTCGCACCGCCACCCAGCTCGCCTACCAGCACTTGGGCCTGCCTTTTAACCGGCAAAACCCCCCGCAGGGAACTCTGCTGTAAACCTCCCTATTGATGCGCTATTTATAGGCCTTTCTCGGTGGACTGAAGACATCCAGAACTACCGCGCCATCCGCGCCGGCAAGACCGCCATGGGTCATATTTGCCGGAACCAGATACATATTTCCTTTTTTCAACAGCCTGGTCTCGTCCCCGATAGTCATATCAAACTCCCCTTCCAGGACAATACCAATCTGCTCTTCGCTATGATGGTGCAGAGGAGCTTCGGCGTTAGGTTGCAAAGTCACGTATGAAAGCATGGAGCGCCGCCCGGATGCCACATGCACCAAGAACCCCGGCGCCGGCTCAAATTTCTTGAAATCATGCGGGAAATCATAGAACATTTTCCCCACCTCTCAAGTCAGATTTGCCCATAACAATTTTCTATACGGCCGGTTTAAACGCCTCCCAGAGTTTTAAGCTGCGCCAGAGCATCGTATTTGTAGTCTGCAGCGGAACTTATCCGGAAAGTATCCGGTGCTTTTACCGGGGGCTCCCCCTTGATTGACTTAACCAGCTCAAAGGCCTTCACCACCCGCTTCTCATCGCCCTCCAGCGCCAGCACCACCGCCCCCTCGGAACCACCGACGCCACCGGAGGCGATATGGTATGCCCTGGCACCGGTCATCACTCCAATCGCCTGGATTTCGGTAACCACCTTACCCAGAACCACTGGCATCAGCTTTGGCGGCAATCCCATGGTATATTTGTAATAATAGAGGCCGGTATGCTTGGAGGCTTCAATCACCGATGGCACCAGCTTCTCCAGCCCTATCGGCATGATAAGGTGTGAGCCGCGCGGCGTCACAATGGGCCAGCACATGCCAATGGTGCCGCCTTTAACACTGGAAGCGCAGACGCCGGCATTGCCTTGCATATCTATGGCATTGCCTCCCTTGATGAAGACATCATCCGGGCCGAAATCAAGTATCTCCACGTTGGAATCGGCCCCCTCCACCACCTTGCCCTTGCGGATAACGTGCCAGGTACAGGGTGGCGGTGCTGCGGTGCTATTGGTTATGCCACCGCAGACGAGCCCCGCGGTCTGATTGGCCTTGTTCTCAATCTTTATCCCGAAGAGCTCCTCGCTGACAAAGGCATTGGTGATGCCGCGCCCGATGATAATCATGCCATTCTTATAGGCGTTCTGCACCTCGGGCAGCGCCACCGTGGCTTTCGCCAGCAGCCGCCTTGACTCCGCCGGGTTCAGCACCACCAGGGCTTTAATCTGCTTCTGACCGGGCTCGGGCTGTGGGTACTGTACTTCGTAAAACAATGTCCACCTCCTTAAGAAAATTTGTCCTATTCTAGCATTTTTTACCATTTATTAAAAACCCGATGTAGCGGCGGTATTGTTTGCCTTTGGCTGGCAGTTGATGCCTCACCCCTGACCCCTCTCAAACATTATTAAGATGGAGCGCCAAAGACAAACCTGTTTGAGAGGGGGACACAGGGGGTGGGTATCGTGGGAGCAACTAAAAGCAAGCAAAACCATCATCGGGTTCGGTTGACGCTTCCGCCTGGCTTGTGTTACGATTAAGGCATCCCGCAGACTGGTCAGGCAAGGTTTGCGTATAGCCCCCTTTTCATTTTATCCTTTTGGTGGGGTATATTTAATCTGAAGGCAATCGCGGGCAGGGAAAAGTGATGCTGGTCGAGGAAGAGCTGGCCCGGTTATCACCGGATAAAGATACGCTGGTTACCATTGGCGTGTTTGATGGTGTGCACCTCGGTCATAAACACCTGATTTCTCAGCTGGTGGGCAAGGCGGAGCAGGAGAATTTACTGAGCGTGGTGGTCACCTTTCGGCGGCATCCTCAGGAGGTGCTGCACCCTGACACCAGATTGCCGTTTCTCACCAGCCTTGCTGAGAGGGAGAAGCTGCTGAAAAACGAAGGGGTGGATATTATTATCCCGCTGACCTTCACCGCTGAGACTTCCCGGCTCAGCGCGCGCGATTTTATTGGTTTGCTCAGAAAGCACCTGGGTATGCGCGGGATGGTCATCGGGCCTGACTTTGCCCTAGGCAAAAAACGGGAGGGCAACGCCGATGCCCTCGGCAAGCTGGGGCGCGAGATGGGATTCAGCGTCACCGTGGTGCCTCCGGTGATGATTGATGGAGAAATCGTGAGCAGCACCGCCATAAGAAAGGCCCTGTCAGATGGGGACGTGCACCGGGTCAGACGGCTGGTGGGCCGCGGCTTCAGCCTGCGAGGCCCGGTGGTCGCCGGCGCCGGCAGAGGAGTGGCGCTGGGATTTCCCACCGCCAATCTGGATTTTGGCCCCGAGCAGGCTTTACCTGCCGATGGAGTCTATGCCAGCTGGGTGAGCATCAAGAGCAAAATTTTTCCGGCCATGACCAATATCGGCACCAATCCTACGTTTGGCGATAAACGGCGGGCCGTTGAGGTCTATGTGGTTGATTATCGGGGCGACCTCTATGGGAAAGAGATACAGGTGGAGTTTGTGGAACGGCTGCGCGAGGAGAAGAGATTTGATAATGCGGAAGAGCTAAAGAAGCAGATGGCGGAAGATGTGAAAAAGGGCATCAGCTTATTAAGTGCTAAAGGCGGAAATTAAACATGACAGGCGAGGCCAGGAAAATCACGGAGCGGGACGAAAAATATCTCCTGCGGCGGGGAGTCGCCGAAATCATCGTTGAGGATGAGATGAGGGGGCTGCTCCGCTCCGGCAAAAAGCTGAGGTTGAAAGAGGGCTTTGACCCCAGTTTCCCTGATATCCACCTAGGCCATATGGTGTCGCTGCGGAAGCTGCGCCAGTTTCAGGAGCTTGGCCATCAGGTGGTGCTCATCGTTGCCGACTGGACGGCCCGAATAGGCGACCCGAGCGGTGCCTCAGCAACCCGCCCCATGCTCACTGAGGCGCAGGTGCGGGCTAATGCGCAGACATATATGGAGCAGTTCTTCAAGATAGTTGACAAAGCAAAAACCGAGGTGAGGTGGCAGAGTGAGTGGTTTGACAAATTCACCCTGACCGAGGTTCTTCAGCTGACCAGCAAATTCACCGTTGCCCAGTTTCTGGCGCGCGAGGATTTTAACGCCAGGTACAGTGACGGGCGGCCGATTGCGTTGATTGAGTTTATGTACCCGCTGCTGCAAGCATATGACTCGGTGGCGATTGAGGCGGACGTGGAATTCGGCGGCACCGACCAGAAGTTCAATTTCCTGGTGGGCAGGGAGCTCCAGTCCATGATGGGGCAGCCTCCCCAGCAGTGCTTCATGACGCCGCTTCTGGTGGGCACCGATGGCAGCCAGAAGATGAGCAAGAGCCTGGGTAACTACATCGGCGTGACGGAACCGCCGGATAGTATCTACGGCAAGACCATGTCCATACGTGACGACCTGATTATCCAGTATTTTGAGCTGGTTACCGACGTTCCCGATGCCGAGCTGGCGGAATTCAGGCAGGCGCTGGCCGACAACGCGGTAAACCCGATGGAGCTTAAGAAACGCCTGGCCCGGGAACTGGTCACTCAGCTTTATGATAAAAGGTCAGCTGATGATGCCCAGCGAAATTTTGAGAGGATTCATCAAAAAGGGGAGATACCGGAAGATATTGAGCTTGGCACAAAATCTGGCAGCATTCTGCAAGATTATTTGGTGGCTAACCGGCTAGCCAAAAGCAAGAGTGAAGCCAGGCGTTTAATTGAACAGGGTGCCGTATATATTAATGGTAAAAAGGTTATGGATGCCAATTACATTTTCCCCAAAGACACTATAATACGGGTCGGCAAAAGAAGGTTTATAAAATCCACGTAAAGTACATTTATTTACCCAAGTGATTAATACTGATGTTGAAGGAGAGGCGGGTAAGTAAAGTGGGACAGTTGCGCGTTCCGGGGCCTACCCCGTGCCCGCCGGAAGTCCTCCAGGCGATGGCCTGTCAGATGATAAATCACCGCGGGCCGGAATTTGATAAGATACTGCTTGATGTCACCGCCAAGCTAAAGCATCTATTCCAGACGAAGAACGATTTATACCTGCTGACATGCTCCGGAACGGGGGGGCTGGAGGCAGCAATCGTCAATACGCTGTCTCCGGGAGATAAGGTCCTCTGCGTGACGGTGGGTGCCTTCGGTGACCGCTTTACCAGAATAGTGGAGGTTTTCGGCGCCGAGGTTATTCCCGTTCGTGCGGAGTGGGGAAAGGCGGCTGACCCTGATGAAATACGGCGCGCGCTGCAGAAGGCGCCCGGAATAAAGGCAGTGCTGGTAACGCATAATGAGACCTCCACCGGCGTGACCAATGACCTGGCGGCCATCAGCGCCGTGGTCAAGGAGTTTGACAAGCTGCTGCTCGTCGACGCTATCAGCAGTCTGGGCTCAATTGACCTGCCGGTAGATAAATGGCGCTGTGATGTAACTGTTACCGCCTCACAGAAAGGGTGGATGGTGCCTCCCGGTATGGCGATGGTCAGCCTCAGCCAGGAGGCGTGGCAGGCACACGCCAGAGCCAGGATGCCCCGCTTCAACTGGGACTTTGCCCTGGCCCGGAAGTACCTGGAGATAGGTCAGACCCCCTGGACGCCGGCGGTATCAATCGTGTTTGCTCTCTCAGCAGCGCTGGACATGATGCTGAAGGAAGGCCTCTCAAATATCTTCGCTCGCCATGCCCGGGTGGGCAAAGCCGCCCGGGAAGGAGTGAAATCGCTGGGGTTGTCTCTCTTCGCCGATGAGCAATACGCTTCCAACACGGTTACGGCCGTGTCCGTCAAAGACGGCATGGATGTCAAGGCGATGCTCAAGATGCTGCGCGAGGAATATCAGATAGTCCTGGCCGGCGGCCAGCAGAGCCTGCAGGGCAAGATATTCCGCATCGGGCACCTCGGCCTGGTGACGGAAGACGATATCAAAGAGATAATTTCGGCCCTGAGGGAAGTGCTGCCAAAGGTGGGTGCCTAGCTTATTGTGGGCATGAGAACGACGAGAAACCAGTGTGGACTGGCCATGCTGGCTTTATTGATGGCAGCACTGGTGTTGTCCGCTGCCTGTTCCAAAAGGGAAGCAGCCGAAATCCCCGGCCTGATAAGTGAAAACCTTAAACTTGAAGAAGCCTTCACCTTGATGGAGGACCACCGGCACAGTCAGGATTTCATCATCATTGACCTGCGTCCCGCTGCGGAATACGCCGACGGCCATATTGAAGAAGCAGTTAATCTGGATTACAGCTCTGATGACTTTATCCAGGAACTGGATGGGCTTGACCGCGCTAAAATCTACCTTCTTTACTGTCGCAATGGCGACGTTAGCCGCCAGGTTATGGATATGATGGCCGGACTCGGCTTTGCCGAGGTATATAATATGCTTGGCGGGATACAGCGGTGGCGGCAGACAGGGCTGCCGCTGGTACGATAAGATAGCCCGGTTAAACTTATGATTACGTGGGGAGCATACGCTCCTCATTGTATTTCTATGGCCATGCCTTAAATTGACGGGACATATATGTAGTGTTATCATAAGCACATAAGGCAGGACTGAATTAACAGCTTTATTTAACTCCTGAGTGTTATGGCGACGCTGAACGAGCTTAATCAGGAAATTGCCCGCTGCTTGCTGTGTGAGATAGCCAAGCAACGGACCAATACTGTACCTGGGGAGGGGCCGGAGGACGCGGAGCTCATGTTCATCGGTGAAGCTCCGGGCTGGCATGAAGACCAGCAGGGGAGACCTTTTGTCGGGCCAGCCGGGCACTATCTGGACCAGCTCCTGGCATCCATTGGCCTAGCGCGGCGGCAGGTGTTCATCGCTAATGTCATTAAGTGCCGCCCGCCAGATAACCGCGACCCGCTGCCCATGGAAATCCAGAATTGCCAGAAATGGCTGGACCACCAGATAGACATCATCAAGCCCAGAATGATAGTAACCCTGGGCCGCTATTCCATGGCCAAGTTTTTCCCTGGCAAGAGCATAAGCAAGATACACGGCTCCGCGGTCAGGCGGGACAACACCATATACTTTGCCATGTACCACCCGGCGGCGGCTCTTCACCAGCAGAGCCTGCGGCAGGCAATAGAGGCGGATATGAAGAAGATACCGACCGTGCTGGCGGAAGCGAAAAGCCTTCCCGAGGCTGAAGCCGGCACTCAGCAGTTAAGCATGTTCTAGGACTGACCAGATGGCCAAGTTTAAATTGAAAATAATCCCCATCGGTGGCCTCAGCGAAATCGGCAAGAACATGCTCTTGCTGGAATATGGCAACGATATCCTGATTATTGATGCCGGACTTATGTTTCCCGGGGAAGATATGCTGGGCATTGACCTGGTTATCCCGGACATCAATTATCTTCTGGATAAAAAAGATAAGGTGAGGGGCATCATCATCACCCACGGTCACGAAGACCACATCGGTGCCCTGCCCTACGTATTACCGCAGCTGAATGTGCCGGTGTATGCCACCCGCCTGACGCACGGCATGATACGCGTCAAGCTCAAGGAACGGAGAACGCTGGCTCACGCCAAGCTCAATGTGGTTCAAACCAGTGAGCCGATTAACTTGGGGGCATTCAAGGTGGAATTGTTCCCCGTGTGCCACAGTATTCCTGATGCCGTCGGCGTCATTATATGGACGCCGGTTGGCGTGGTGGTGCACAGTGGCGATTTCAAGCTTGACTATACTCCGGTCGGAGGCAAGCCCACCGACCTTTCCCGTTTGGCCCAGCTGGGGTCGCAGGGGGTCCTGCTCCTCATGTCCGATTCCACCTATGCCGAGCTTCCCGGCTATACGCCTTCGGAGAGGCTGGTTGGGGAGGCACTGGACCACATCATGGCCGATGCTCCGGGAAGGGTGATTGTCACCACCTTTTCCTCGCTGGTGTCCCGTGTACAGCAGGTGATTGATGCCGCGGCCAAACACGGACGGCGTGTTTTCATCGTCGGCCGCAGCATGAGCGATACGGTGCACATGGCCCTGGAGCTTGGTTATATTCAGGCCCCCGACGGCATTCTGGGCCGGATTGAAGAGGCGCGTCATTTACCGCACGATAAAGTTGTATACGTTACCACCGGCAGTCAGGGCGAGCCGACCTCAGCGCTGGTGCGCATGGCCAATCGGGACCACCCTAATGTAAGCATTCAGTCCGGAGACACCATTGTCATGTCGGCAACGCCGATTCCCGGCAATGAAGCTATTGTTAATCGCACGCTGGACAACCTTTTCAAGCAGGGGGCGCGGGTACTGTACGATAAGGTGGCGCAGGTTCACGTTCATGGACACGGCAGCCAGGAAGAGCTCAAGTTGCTGCTCAATCTGGTCAAGCCGGCGTTCTTCGTGCCCATTCATGGCGAGTACCGCCACCTCAGTCTGCATGCCAAGCTGGCCGAGTCAGTGGGCATCTTTAAGGAAAATATATT
>VGOH01000041.1 GCA_016875955.1 Chloroflexota bacterium | reverse complement strand
CGGGATAGCCGTGGCCACCAGGCCTGACATCGTCCGGGCGATGCCTAAGCTGCTCAAGTACGGCATCACATGCGTTGTCACCGCCGGCACCACTATGAACTGCGGCACCACGCCCACCAAGACCAGCCAGAAAGCGCGCGTCCTCATCGCCTGCCCGAGGCTGATGCTGACCCCCTTGGCTGGCAGCTTTGCGGAGCCTCTATCAAAGACTGCCTCACCACCCTCCTCCCCATCGGGCAGATAGCCGTATTGCTCAGGTTTATGTCGCAGGAGCAGCGAGAGCGGCAACCCGATAGCGAGCATTCCAGCACCCATAATCGCTATCGCCACCCGCCAGTCAAAGGCGTCAACCAGCCTTACCATCAGGGGCACCAGCAAGCCGGCAGAGCCGTAACCGCATATGGTGATGCCAGTAGCCAGTCCCACCCTGCGGCGGAACCAGTTGGCTACGGTAGTTATCGTCACCGAGATACCGCAGCTGCTGATTCCCAGCGACATCAGGATAAAGGCAAGGTAAAACGTACCTAAAGATTGCACCTGGCTGAGCAGCAGCAGGCCGAGGCCGATACAGATTACGCCGCCGAAGATGAGCCGCCGCGGCCCCCAGCGGTCGACTATTATGCCGGCAACCGGGGCCAGCAGGCCAGCTTCCAGCCCGCGTATGGAAGCAGCGGCTGAAATCGAAGTGTAACTCCAGCCAAAATCTCTGGCTATCGGCTCAAAAATAGCAGTGAAACCGTAGAAGACCGAGCCGCTCATGTACATGGCGATGATGAAACAGGCGGCAACAATCCACCACCCGTAGAAGATGTGAGCGAAAGGTCGCGGTGAAGGCATTATTTCTCCGCCCTCACCCACCTTGTTTTCATAACCAGCAAGGGAATGGTGATGGACAGAACGATGACGGCGATAAACTGCGCCTGATGCAGGTTGAAAAAGAGGAAAGGCGTTCCTTCACGCAGGAAGTCCATGCCCAGTCGGTACGCCGAATAAAGACTGATGTAGACCATATAGAGAGAGCCGTCAGGCCTGAGGTGTCCTTTTAACCTGAGCAGGATGACAAAGACCAGCAAATTCCAGAATATCTCGTATACCGTCGTTGGATGTACGGGTGTCCCAAGCGGGCAAAAACTATTGGGGTGAGTATATATTATGGCCCACGGCACCAATGTTTCCAGACCGTAACAGCAGCCGTTAATCGTGCAGCCAACCCGACCCACCGCCTGGGCCAGAATGATGCCTGGCGCCACCATATCGGCGAAGTAGCCGAAGTTCATCTTGCTGAACCGACTGTAAATCCAGATACCTATGGTGGCGCCCAGCACTCCACCGTAGGCGGTCAGCCCCCCACCACCGATTATCTCCCCCCAGTGCCGGCCGTAGTATTCCCAGTTGTCCACCACGTGGAGCAGGCGCGACAGCACCAGGCCCGATGGAATGCCCACCACTGCGGCGGTGAACACGGTATCATAGGAAATCCGGGCACCCTTTTTCACCTGCCAGGCGGTCCACAGGACAACGGTGAGGATGGCCAGGGCGATAAAAATCCCGTACCATCTGACCTCAAGCGAACCGATGGTGAAAGCCACCGGGTCAATGCTTATGGTTATCATCAATTCACCCCCGAATCAGCGCACAGCGCGGCCACAAAGGCCTCGGCATCAAAATCGGCCATGTCCTCCAGTTTCTCCCCGGTGCCGATATATTTTACCGGTATCCGCAGCTCGTCACAGATGGCGAACACAATGCCGCCCCGGGCGGTGCCGTCCAGCTTGGCCAGAAATATGCCAGTCACGCCGACGGCATCGGTGAAATACCTGGCCTGCGTCAGCCCGTTCTGACCGGTGGTGGCGTCCATGACCAGAATCACCTCATGCGGTGCCGTCTCATCGGTCTTGGCAGCCACCCGCTTTATCTTCTTCAGTTCCTCCATCAGGTCGTACTTGGTGTGAAGGCGGCCAGCGGTGTCAATTATTACTTCCTCCACCTGCCGGCGGCGCGCCGCCTGCAACGCATCGTAGACCACCGCCCCCGGGTCAGCCCCCGGCTGGTGGGCAATTACATTTACCCCGACCCGCTCACCCCATTTTTTAAGCTGGTCAATGGCCGCCGCCCGGAACGTGTCCGCCGCCACCAGCAGCACACTTCTGCCATTTCTCTGCAAGCGATGGGCATATTTGGCAATAGAAGTCGTCTTGCCGCCGCCGTTGACGCCAACAAAGAGAGAGACGCGAGGCGGCGCCGGAACAGCGGCTTCTTCCTGGTCAGCAACTTTTAAAATATCAATCATCTCCGCCTTCAAGGCGTCCCACACCTGGGAGCCATTCAGTTTCTCCCGGTCGGCCCTCCCTCTTACCGTGGCTATCAGTTTGCCGGTGGTATCCATGCCCACGTCAGCGCCGATGAGCACCTCCTCAAGCTCGTCCCACACCGCGTTGTCAACCGCCGTGCGGTCAAAGAGGTGCCTGGCCCGGGCAAACCAGGACTCCCGGCTGCGCTTGAGGGTCTGCATGAGGTTAGCTATCTACCCCACCCCCTGCCCCCTCTCCTCAAAGCAAAGGAGAGGGGGGAATTTTTAAAAGAGGGGCTTCGCCCCTCTTGAACACTCCAAAATTTTTGATGCTTCTAATGTACGGCCAGTAACTCTTTCAGCAACACCCGGGCTGCCTCTTTATCCAGGGGCTGGTTGTTATTGCCACACTTGGGTGACTGGATACAGCTCGGGCAGCCGTCCTGACAGGGACACTCCACAATCGTCCTTAATGTAGCTTGCCATAATTCGGTAATGATGTCAAAACCTTTCTCGGTGATGCCGATGCCGCCGGGGTAAGCATCATAGATGAAAACCTGTGCCCGGCCGGTATCCGAGTGCAGCGGCGTGGACACGCCGCCGATATCATTGCGGTCACACATGGCAAACAATGGCAGGATGCCGATGGCGGCGTGCTCAACGGCGTGCAGGCCACCGGCAAAATCCAGCCCCGCCTCTTCTATGCGGGACTCAACCCCGTCTGGCAGGTCAAACCATATGCCAACGGTGGCGAAAGTCTGCGGCGGCAGGTCGAGCGGCTCCTCCCCGATAACCTCATCGGTGTACTGCGCTTTCTTTTTAAAACCCACCACGTGGTTGGTGACCTCGACTTCCCCCAGGTACAGGTTCACCTTCCCCGCCTTTTTCTTTTTTAAGACCTTTACGATGTGTAAGTCTTCAATTTCCTTGGTCTGGGTGTAGTAATTGACCTCTGTCGGCACAGCGTAGGCAGTGCGCTCGTTCAGGTCAAGCTCTTTGATTAAATAAGACTCTCCCTGGTGCAGGTAGATGGCGCCGGGATGCACCTGGAAGAAGGCCACACTCGCCTCCACCGTCTCCAGCAATGAGTCCGTGGCCGTATCCACCACATCAAAGTTCTTGCCCGATGTGGAACGTATACTGACCGCCTGCGCCGGGTAGGCAATCGCCGGGGACAGATACCACCGCTGGTTCCGTTCCTTGAGAATGCCCTGCTCCGCCAGCATGTCCTTTTCTGCGGCGAAGGCCGGGCCGAATATCTTTTCATCACTGGCATCCAGCGGGCATTCCCAGGCAGCACAAAGCAGATGAGCCCGCAAGATATAAGGATTGGACGGATTGACCAGCGCATTTTCAAAATTTTTGCCGAAGAACGAGTCCGGGTGCCGCATAAAATACTGGTCCAGCGGGTTGTCCAGCGCCACCAGGAAGCTTATTGACTGCTCCTGGCTCCGCCCGCTCCGACCGGCCTGCTGCCAGGTGCTGGCAATGGTGCCCGGATAGCCCGCCAGCACCGTCGCCTCAAGGTCGCCGATATTTATGCCCAACTCCAGGGCATTGGTGGCCACCGCCCCGGCCAGCTTTCCCTGAAAAAGGTCTCTTTCTATCTTACGGCGCTCCTCGGGAAGATAGCCAGCGCGATAGGGCATGATCTCCGGCGGTCGCCCCACGCTTATCTCGGCAAGCCTTTCTTTAGAATAGATATAAATCAACTCGGTGAGGCGGCGGGTGCGGGCAAAGGTCAGCGTTCGTATATCCTGGTTCACCAGCTCGGTGAAAAGATGGGTGGCCTCGCTGTTGGCGCTGCGGCGGACGCTCTTCGCTTCGTCGATAACGGGCGGGTTCCAGAAAACGAAGTCCTTGCCGCCGTGAGGCGAGCCGTCATTATCCACCACCTCAAAGGGCAGCCCCACCAGCTGCTCAGCGTGCTGGCCGGGGTTGGCGATGGTCGCCGAACAGCAGATGAACTGCGGCTCGGAGCCGTAGAGCCGGCACAGACGCCTCAGCCGGCGCAGCACGCCGGCCACGTGTGAACCAAAGACGCCGCGATAGGTGTGCGCTTCGTCCACCACCACGTATTTCAAATGGCGCAACAGCCGCGACCAGTACTGGTGATTGGGCAGAATGCCCACGTGAAGCATGTCGGGATTACTCAGGATTACCCGGGTGCGCTTTCTGATTTCAGCGCGCTCCCCTTTCGGCGTGTCGCCATCAAACGTATCCAGCTCCTCTATCTGAAAAAGGTCGGGAGTAAACAGTTTATGTAAAGCACGTAGCTGGTCCTGTGCCAGCGCCTTGGTTGGGAAGAGGTAGATGGCGCGGCCGCTCTGGTCTGCCAGAAGCGCCTCAGCCACCGCGATATTGTAGCAGAGGGTCTTACCGCTGGCGCTGGCGGTGGCCACCATGACATTGTGCCCGGCCCTGATTTTATTCACCGCTGCCGCCTGGTGCGTCCAGAGAGGAAAAAGCCCCTGAGATTGCAGGCGTTCCTGCAGCGCTGAGGCCAGCGGCCTATCAAGCTCAGCATATTCGGCACGGCGGGGACGAATGTGCTCAATATGAGCAACCTGGTCGGCAAAGGTGGGCTGCGATTGAAGATGATTCAGGAAGGCCAGAGTATCCACCATGACCCTCCTTCACCAGATGGGCAATATCTCGATTTCGTAGTCGAGAATTTCGGCCTCAGATCGACTGCTGATGACAAAATCAACGACCTTGGACAGCATTTCGTTGGCATGGCGGTTATCGTTGCTGACGCAGCAGACGCCAATGGTCGCCATCTGCCAGCGGTCATGATTGTCCACTTCCGCCACAGAGACATTGAACCTGTTGCGGACACGGCTGGTTATGGACTTCAGCACCTGCCGTTTGCCTTTGAGGGACAGGTTCTCCGGCAGGCGGAGGTTTATCTTGCACATGCCAACATTCATGAATAAATCCAGCGGGGAAAAATGAAGAAAACAAAATTGAACGCTGTCCGGCTCCGCAATCACTCCTGTTTTTAATGTAGCATTCCACTCCAAGGGTGTCAATCTCACCATAGCGCGCGCTGCCAAGTTCTGTTTGCACGTGGTGGATAGCTGACGCCTCACCCCTGGCCCCTCTCCAGCCAGAATCACTGGCAAAAGACCGCAGGTATAAATGGCTGGAGAGGGGGAGTATAGAAGAGAGGGGGGCTCCACCCCCTCTCCAATTCTTTCCCCCTCTCAAACATTATTAAAAGGGAGTAAAAAAGACAAACCTGTTTGAGAGGGGGATTAAGGGGGTGAGTAAAAAGAACAAATATATGCAAATAAAACCCCCTGCCGAGGCTCTTGCCTGCCGGCGAGTACTTGTGCTATGATTATATATCTGAATCCCTGATTGACCAGGAAACCAGCCTTTGATGTTTCCCACAGGTGAATAGCCCGATGCCGAAGATTTATTTTATTGACGTCACCAATCGCGACGGGGTGCAGACGGCCAAGCTTGGCCTGTCCAAGCTGGAAAAAACGATGATGAACGTCTATCTCAATGAGATGGGCGTCTTTCAGTCGGAGTTCGGCTTCCCCACCACCAGACATGAGACCCTGTATCTGCGGGCCAATCTGGAGCTGGCCGAGATGGGAGTCCTGCAACCGATTCGACTGGAAGGCTGGGTCAGGGCCATCCCCAGCGACGTTGAGACTGCTTTCAGACTGTTGCCAGGTATCAAACACCTTAATCTCTCCATCTCCACATCGACCCAGATGATAAACGGCAAATTCAAGGGGAGGAAGCAGCAGCAAGACATCATCCACGATATGACCGGGGCGCTGGATGCGGCCAAAACGAAAGGGGTGGAGACAGTGGGGGTCAATGCTGAAGATGCCTCAAGGACCGATACTGAATTCCTAATCCGGTTTGGCCAGGCGGCCAGAGAACACGGCGCTGACCGCCTCAGGTACTGTGATACCCTGGGCTACGATAACCCATTCACCATCTACGAAACCACCAAGGCGCTGGCGGAAAACGTCGGCCTGCCCCTTGAGATACACTGCCATGGCGACCTTGGGATGGCAGTGGCCAATTCCCTGGCCGGAGCCAAAGGCACCATTGACGGTGGCCAGGATACTTACGTCAATACCACGGTGAACGGCGTCGGGGAAAGGGCCGGCAACGCCGACCTGCTGGCGGTGGTCCTGGCGCTGACCAAATCAAAACAATTTGCCGAGAAGTACCAGCTGGGACAGCCGGTTGCTCTCTCTAAATCGTGGAAAATCGCCAAGTTCGCCAGCTACGCCTTTGGCCTGCCCATCCCGATTAACCAGCCCGGAGTGGGGGCGAATGCCTTTGCCCATGCCTCCGGCATCCACGCTGATGGCGTGCTGAAAGACCCTGAAAATTATGAACTTTACGGATATGAGGAGCTGGGACGGGGCGACCCGGTCATGGTGGAGACGGGGCGGGAAATCATCGCCGGGCAGTACAGCGGGATATCCGGCTTCAGCCATATCATGGGCAAGATGGAAGTACAGTTCAGCAGTCGCGAGGAGGCCGCTGAGATTCTGGAGCTGGTCCGCTACGCCAACGTTGAGGCGCAGAAACCGCTGGTTGAGGATGAGCTGCTCTTCATCGCCAAATACCCCCAGATAGCTAAAAAGCTGCTGACGTTGACACCGCTGGCGTAGCCGGGATAGCTATAAAGCAACGGGGCTGCTCTCAGGAGCAGCCCTTAACATTTACCGGGAACAGGGGGGAGGTGAACCGAAATAGCCCGACAGAGAAGCACTTTCAGCGTAAAGCCGATAGGCACGGTGAGAAACGCCATCAAGCAACCACCAAAACCACCCTATGACTGGGATAACGTCGTTTCCCGCATTGAAATCGAGCCCCGCCTGACGGAGGCCCTGGACAATCTGGACGAATTCTCCCACATCATTGTCCTGTACTGGATGGACAGGCTGGTCAATGAACCGCTGTCAATGAAAGCCCACCCCAGACACGACCCGGGACGTCCACTGGTCGGGCTTTTTGCCACCCGCTCCCCCAGAAGGCCCAATCCAATCGGCGACACTACGGTAAAGCTGCTAAAGATAGAGGGCAACGTGCTCACTGTCTCCGGGCTGGATGCTCTTGATGGTACGCCGGTTATCGATATCAAGCCCTATATGCCGGAACACGACTTCACAGCTGGCGCCAGAACAGCGCCCTGGCTTAAACCACATACAGATAGTTAATATCCGCTTCTTTTCAAGCGCCAAACTGCTATTATTAATTCTGGCTTTATTTGCCTTTGGTTGCTATGTGCTTACCTCACCTCTGACCCCTCTCCAGCCTTTCTCCGATATCTTTTGCTACCCCACCACCCTCGGGGGTAGGAAATCCTAACCCCTGTATCCCCTTCCCTTCACCAAAGGGAAGGGGGAGGAAAAGGATGAGGGGCTGGCGCCCCCTCAAGTTCCCCCGCATACGTAAGAACGCTTCTGCCCGGTTTCCCCCTTTGGAAAAGGGGGACTAAGAGGGATTTTATTATGAAATCCTCCTCTCAAAAACTCTCCCCCTCTCAAACATTATTGAAAATGGAGCGCCAGAGACAAACCTGTTTGAGAGGGGGACACAGGGGGTGAGCATCACGGGTGCAACCGAAAGCAAATAAAACCTGGTTATTTTACGGTTGACGTCAGGCCAGCGATTGCATGATAATTATATTCAAACTGGTCACATGGTGAGCGGAGAATGACGGCCAAAGAACTGGTAAAGCTGAAAAACGTCTGGGTACACCATGACAATATCCCGGTGCTGGAGGCGATAAACCTCTCCATAGAATCAAACGACTTTCTCGGTATCATCGGGCCCAATGGCGGCGGCAAGACTACGCTGCTCAAGGTCATCCTGGGGCTGATAAAACCGAGCCGGGGCACAGTCACCGTGCTGGGCACATCACCGGAACGGGGCCGGAAGCATATCGGCTACATCTCGCAGCTCAACCTCTTTGACCGAGATTTCCCCATCCGTGTTTTTGAAGTGGTGCTTATGGGCCGCTATAACCGGGCTGGCCTTATCCGTGGCTATAACGAGGCTGATAAAAATGCCGCTGTAGCCGCGCTTAAGACCGTGGATATGCTTGACTATAAGGACCGGCAGGTCGGCAAGCTCTCTGGCGGCGAGCAGCAGCGAGTCTTCATCGCCCGGGCGCTGACCACCAACCCTAAACTGCTGCTGCTTGATGAGCCCACCGCCAGCATTGACCCAGGCATGCAGGCCGAGTTCTATGAACTGCTGGAAAAATTGAAGGAAAATATGGCCATTGTGCTGGTCTCCCACGACATCAGTGCCGTTTCCATTTACGTAAACGAGATTGCCTGCCTCAACCACCGGCTATTCTACCACGGCTCCAAAGAGGTATCGGCGGAAGAGCTGGAGAAGACCTACCAGTGCCCCATCCAGCTAATCGCCCATGGCACCGTGCCTCACCGCGTACTGAGGGAACATTAAGCCATGTTTGAGGCGCTCCAGTATCAGTTCATGCAGAATGCCCTGGCCGCTGGCCTGCTGGCCGCCGTCGCCTGCGGCATTGTCGGGGTCTATGTGGTGGTCAAGAAGGTCGTTTTCATCAGCGGCGGCATCGCCCACGCCTCTTTCGGCGGCATCGGTCTGGGCTACCTGCTGGGCATCAACCCGGTCCTGGGAGCGATGGTCTTCACCGTCGCCGCGTCACTGGGCTTCGGTCTGGTGACCAGACGAACCAAGCTGCCCGAGGACACCGCCGTCGGTATCCTGTGGGCAATGGGCATGGCGCTGGGCATTATCTTCATCGGTCTGGCACCGGGATACGCCCCTGAC
>VGOH01000040.1 GCA_016875955.1 Chloroflexota bacterium | reverse complement strand
TGCCGTCAGCGCCCCATGGATGACCAGTCCGGTAAGGATGAAGAAGCCGGCGATGAACAGTCCGGTGGCCACCGGGCTTTCGCCGAGACGCTGGCGGTGGGGGATGCTGGGGGTCAGCACGTCAAAGACGCAGATACCCAGCCAGGCGAGCAGGGTGCAGATGATGACCAGCCAGATGGTCTTGGCCATCCAGATGAGCGCCAGGAGCCAGAAAGGCACTGCCAGGCCTAACTCGTTCATGATAGTCCACCTCCTTAGCCGAGCAAGAGCGGCGTGATATAGGTTTCAATGACAGCCGCGGGCAGAAGCAGAGCAAAGGCCAGCACCATATACCTGATGTTTTGTTTCAGGTTGAGGGGCAACTGGACTCTTCGCTTCCTGGAAACAAGGGCGATTATGGCCATCGTGCCGAAGCTGAGCGCTGCCGCCTCGCCGATAATCAATGCCGGGATTTCAAACACGCCGTGTGGCAGCAGGCCGGCCAGAAGTATGCCGACCGATTCCTGCTTTATAACCGTGGCGGATACGAAAGAGAGCAGCCAGCCATTGACCGTCAGTGCCAGGACCGGCACCAGGCATAGCAACGGGCTGAAGATGAAGCTGAAGAGCAGGGCGGAGACGTTTTTGAGGAAGATGAAAACCACCGTGGAGATTTTAAACGGGCCCATTAATCCGGCCAGCTTTTCAATAGCGGCCAGGTCTTCAGCCAGGACATCGGCGGTGTTCTCGGGCATGGCCAGGCCCAGCGCCATGCCGAGGGCAAACAGCCCCACCGCCACCAGAATCCACCTTTGATAGCTCATCGGCACCGTGCCCTATTCCGCGCCCCATTTATCATAATGGACGAACTCTCCAAGCTCTTTTCTCGGCCTGGGCTCTTTTGTTTCCGCGGGGTAACCGAGCGGGGTCATCACCACCACGCGGTATCCCTCGGGCAGCGATAAGATACTGGCGACTTTTTTAGCGTCAAAGCGCCCCACGTACACCGTGCCCAGCCCGAGCGAATGGGCGGCCAGCACCAGGTTCTGCATCGCCAGGGCGACGTCAAACATGAACCAGTCGCCCTTATCTGTCATCACCTGACCCTCCTTGTAGCCGGCCTTGCCCGTCTCGGCGCAGGCAACGATGACCAGCGGCGCATTCCGGAGGGCATCTCTGGCGGGGTTGGTCTCATTAAGCGTATCGGAGAGTTTGCCCTTGGTCTCCGCGTCCCGCACCACCACCAAGTGCCAGCACTGGGTGTTCGCCCAGGACGGTGCCTGGCGGGCTGCTTCAAGCACTGTTGCCAGTGTTCTATCAGCCACCGGGTCTGATTTGTACTTACGAATGCTTCTGCGGGTTTTAATTGCTTCCAGGACTTCCATCTATCCTCCTTGTCGATAATGGCTATTCGTCTTCCCAGGCGCCTTTGCCGATAAGGGAGACAAAGCGGCAACCGCCCAGATTTTCAATCTTGTTTTTTCTTTTCTGGCGGGTAATTTTCACCAGCTCCTGAAGGTAGCGCGAGCCCACCGGGATGACCATCCGTCCGCCGATAGCCAGCTGTGCCACCAGCTCCGACGGCACCCTGGGTGCGCCGGCGGTAACCAGTATCGCCTCATAAGGGGCTCCTTCCGGCCAGCCCAGCGTTTCTCCTGAGAGCTGTATTTTAATATTATTGTAGCCCAGGCTATCCAGCACCTTTCTGGCGGTTTCGGCCAGCCTGGGCAAACGCTCCACGGTAACCACCCGGCGTGCCAGGCCGGCGAGAACCGCGGCCTGATAGCCGCTGCCCGTCCCGATTTCCAGCACCTTTTCCTTGCCGGTCAGTTCCAGTGCTTCGGTCATCAGGGCGATGATGAATGGCTGAGAGATGGTCTGGTCCAGGCCGATGGGCAGCGGTATATCTTCATAGGCAAGGTGGCGATTTTCCTCCGGCACAAACATCTCACGGGGGATGCGGGCCATGACCTCAAGGACACGCCTGTCCTTTATTTCCCGACTAATGTGCTCAATTAACCTGGCTCTTTCGGCTGCAAAGTCCATTCTTACCGCCAGGCGAAAAATATTACAGAACCAGTGCCAGTATAATGAGGATGACCACTATTACCCCGGCCAGAATGCCAATGCGATACAGTTCAGCGAGAACATAGGGGTATTTTACTGCCGTAACCTTTGTCTTGGCGGCATGGACACCGGGTGACGGGGTGGTAACGGAGGGTGCGGCTACTCCAGCAGTCGCCGGCATGGCTGTAGTAACCGGGATCTCTGGCCGTATGGCCCTTTTTTTCTTGCTGCGGAAAGCCCTGCCGCGCCTAGTCTTCTTTGGCATATATCGTCACTCCTCTATAAACTTCAGGTCAGCTTATGCGGTTACTTTGCCCTCGGGTGCGACCTTTCATAGGTGCGGCGGACATGCTCGCTGGTGAGGTGAGTATAGACCTGCGTGGTGGAGATATTGGCATGTCCCAGAAGTTCCTGTACCGCGCGCAGGTCAGCGCCGCCGCTCAGCATATGGGTGGCAAAGCTATGCCGCAATGTGTGCGGGCTTACCTGGCTGCCCAGGCCCGCCGCTCTGGCATACTCCTTTAGCTTCTGCCAGAAACCCTGCCGGGTCAGGCGGTCGCCGCGGGGATTGAGAAAGAGGGCGACCTCCCCCTTTTTGTGGGCCAGCTTGGGGCGCGTTTCCTCAGCATATTCCTTGACTGACCGGGCCGCCTGCTCGTAAATGGGCACGATGCGTTCCTTGTGCCCCTTGCCGAAACACCTGACAAACCCCTCTGCGGTGTTGACATCCCCCAGGTTCAATGAGACCAGTTCGCTGATGCGCATACCGGAAGCGTAGAGCAGCTCCAGCATGGCCTTATCCCTCTTGGCTTCCAGCGTGTTCGACTTGGTCGGTTGTTCCAGCAGCTGGCGCACCTGGCTGATGGAAATGGGCTTGGGCAGCGACTTTCCCGCGCTCGGCGAGCTCATATTCTCGGTCGGGTCTGTCTTGATGATGCCTTCCGACTTCAAAAAGCTGAAAAAAGAGCGTGCCGCCGCCACCTTGCGGGCGATGGTGGTCGCGGCGTAGTTCCTCTCTTTTAAATTCAGCATGTAGCTCAGCATGGCCTGGCGGTTGAAATTGGCCCATGCCGGTGTACCGCCGGCTTTGGCCGCCTCTTCCCCGGCGAAGGCGGCCAGCTGGCTCAGGTCATTCCGGTAAGCGTCCAGCGTGTTGCCGGAAAATCCCTTCTCCACGGCCAGATAATTCAGAAAGCTGTTGATTTCTTCTTTCACCGCGCCTCCTCTGAACCGGTCTCACCGATATATTTTAACATAACGTTAAATATTTTAACATAAAAAAATAATATGTCAAATCAACATAACGGAGAAAACGATCCTTCGAAGGTAAACTTTTACTTTGTCGGGAATGGTTTAATTTGAAATTAGTATGAATTAAGGGAACAACGGCGGGTCGGTTCGTCGTTTTGTAAAACCCTGATGAGATTTTGTTAAAAACTCAAACCAATCAGGCCTCTTTGGTTGCACTCCGTGTTCGATAATAAGGTGCGCAATAATCTGCTCAATACTTACTCTGCCTGTTGGGAAGTGTATGTGACGTAATTCTTGATGACCTCTGCTTGCATTCAGATGAAGATGGGCATGGGGGACATTCTTTTCCGGATTTAGGCTATATTCATATCGGAATATCCATTGCTCCTCATCATCTGGGTCTGAAGAAAGCGAGTAACGATAACCACAGTCTTCAACTATTACTCTACCAGAATGCGTACTAACAAGTTGGTGAAAGAATCAGAAGCCTTGTGGCCTTAGTCTGAGGGGTAGTATAGCTTCATCTTGATAGCATGTGATATACTTCTGATTTAATATAACAAGACGACTATCTGTGATAATCTGATTACAGACATCGTTCAGATAGTCGACGTAACTCTGAAGTATTCTAAGCTCTACGTTTTTAGGCAAGTTTCAACAACATCTCTATATCATGGACTGCTGTCGATTTAGCTAACTTACCATGCTCACGTTTTTGCAAAAATTCTTTGGCGCTTATGCCCAACCTTTTTTTGCACTCATTATTAATAAGGTTCTCAACCTCTTTCTTGTTGAGAGTAACCATACTGCCATTTTTCACCATTTTGGTTTCTCCGCATGCATTCCTTTATCCAAAATATATCATATCATATGTGTCAATAATAAGTCACTTTTCCTTTGTCCTCTATTTTGGCTGTGTTAAAATATTGTTGGGGAGCAGTTGACTTGGCCAGCGTACTGATTGAGGAACAGTTAAACCGTTTGCCGGAAAGTCCCGGCGTGTATCTTTTCCGCGATGCCGAGGGGACAATCTTATATGTCGGCAAGGCAGCAAATCTCCGGCACCGGGTCAGGTCATACTTCGGCGCCGGCCAGAAGCTGTCGCCCAAACTTTTAAAAATGGTCTCACGGATGGCGGACATTGATTTCTACGTGACCGCCTCGGAGCAGGAGGCGCTGATTCTGGAGCTCAACCTCATCAAGCGCCATCACCCCCGCTACAACGTCAGGCTGAAAGATGATAAATCTTTTCCCTATCTCAAGCTTAGCCTCAAAGAAGAATGGCCCCGGGTTCACATCACCCGGAGGCTGGAGCCAGACGGCTCGCGCTATTTTGGCCCGTTTGCCAGCGCCAAGTCGGTGCGCCAGACGCTCAAGGTTATCAAGGGCATCTTTCCCTTCCGCTACTGCACTAAAGCCATCACCGGCACCGATTTGCGGGCATGTCTGGAGTACCACATGGGCCGGTGTCTCGGGCCGTGCATCGGCGCGGTGGGCCGACGGGAATACGCCGGGGTCATCAAAGAGGTCATCATGTTCCTGGAAGGCAAGCAGGACAGGGTGGTCAAGAGCCTCAAGGACAAGATGGACCGGGCGGCGGAGGCGCTCAATTTTGAGAAGGCGGCGCTGTATCGCGACCAGCTGCAGGCGATTGAGAGAGTCGTGGAAGGGCAGAGAATCGCCGCCGCGGTCAGCGGCGAGCAGGACGTCATCGCCTTCTCCCAGGATGGAGACCAGGCATACGTCCAGGTCTTCTTTATCCGCAACAGCAAGTTGACCGGCCGGGAGAGTTTTGTGATGCAGGGCACCCAGCATGAAGAGCCGCCGCAGATTATGGCAGGCTTTATAAAACAGTTTTACAGTTCCAGTCCTAATATACCGCCCAGATTGATGCTCCAGTATCCGGTGGAAGATGTCGCTGTGCTCAAAGGCTGGCTCCAGCAAAAGCGGGGCGGCCGGGTTGCTATTCTGGTGCCACGGCGCGGCCGAAGAAAACAGCTTGTGGATATCGTTGCCGAGAATGCCAGACAGGGGCTGGAGCAGCTGAAAATAAGGCAGATTGCCACGCCGAAGGAGCTGGAGGCAGCCATCGCTGAAATAGAGCGGGAACTGAACCTGCCCCGCCCGCCGCTGCGTATGGAGGCCTATGATATTTCGGATATCCAGGGGAAGGCGGCGGTGGGCAGCATGGTGGTCTTTGAGAGGGGGAAATCAAAGCCGGCCCACTACCGGCGCTTCCGCATTAAATCAGTGCCCGGGGCCAATGATTATGCCATGCTTCAGGAAGTCCTGCGGCGAAGATTCAAACATCTGGGGGAGGAAACGGCACCTGCCGATACCTGGGCAATTGTCCCTGACCTGGTCCTGATAGATGGTGGCAGGGGACAGCTCAACGCGGCGCTGGCGGAGATGGGCGGGCTGGGGGTAATGTCCGTACCCGTGGCCAGCTTGGCCAAGGAAAATGAGGAGATATACCTGCCCGGGCGGGCAAAGTCAGTCATACTCTCGCGCCGCTCTCCGGGGCTGAGGCTGCTGCAGCGGCTTCGTGACGAGGCGCACCGGTTTGCCCTGGGCTATTATCACCGGGTGCACCGCCGGCAGACATTTGCTTCGGCATTTGACGGCATAACCGGCATCGGCCCCAAGCGCAAGCGTGCCCTCTTGAAAAAATTCGGCTCGGTTCAGGCCATCAGGGAAGCGTCACTGGAAGAGATGGCCGCTACCAGTGGCATGACGGCAAAACTGGCCAGAAAGGTAAAGGAGTCGCTGTAAAATGCCGGCCAACCTGCCACCGCAGTATTTTGAGGCGGAGCAAAATTTCCGGGCGGCGAAGTCTCCGGCGGAGAAAATCGCCGCCCTGGAAGAGATGCTGGCCATCATGCCCAAACACAAGGGCACCGACCACCTCCGCGCCGAGCTCCGGGGCCGAATTGCCAAACTGACGCAGCAGGCCGGGAAAAAGGGCGGCGCCCAGCGCATGTCCATGGTGATTGAAAAAGAGGGTGCGGCCCAGGTGGCGGTGGTCGGCCTGCCCAATGCCGGCAAGTCGCAGTTGATTGCCAGCGTGACCAACGCGACGCCGCTTGTGGCTGACTATCCTTTCACCACCTACACTGCCAGCCCGGCCATGATGCCCTTTGAAAATATACAGATACAGCTCATTGATACCCCGCCCCTTGTCCCCCAGATGATTGAATGGTGGCTGCCGCCCCTGCTGCGGCGGGCAGACGCCCTGCTGATTGTCATTGATTTAAATGTCGCGCCGCTTGACCAGATGGCATCGGTAAACGAGCAATTGTGGCAGATGAGAATCAGCATTGGTCTGGGTGGGGACGAGGAGGGAATTCTGAGCCGGCCGAAGGTCCTGGTGGTCGGCAACAAAGCGGACACTCCCGGCGCCAGTGCCGGCTTCGCCGCTCTGCAGGCCACATATGGGGAGAAACTCACCCTGTCTTATGTCTCGGCACGGGATAAGTATGGCCTGGAAGAGATGAAAAGGAAGGTCTTTCAGGTGCTCGGGATTATCCGTGTGTACACCAAGACCCCCGGCGAGAGGCCGGATATGAATGACCCCATCATTCTGGTGAAGGGGAGCACTGTGGCCGATGCTGCCGAAGCGGTGCACAAAGATTTCAGGGCCAAGCTCAAATTTGCCCGACTGTGGGGCTCGGGCAAGCATGATGGCATCATGGTCAAGCGCGACCATGTCCTGCAGGACGGCGATATTATTGAGCTGCATGTGTAAAATAAAAAGGGGAGATAGATATGCCGGCACGCCCGGGCTGGTATGATAGATACTGGCGCAATCTGGATAAGGACACTGAGGCAAAAATACGCAGCACCTGTCCCCGCTGTGGCAGTGCCAAAACGTACTACAACGAGCAGTTTAAAACCTGGCGCTGTGGCAAATGCGAACATGTATTTGTCATCAGGGGGCTGGGGGATAAAAGACCCTGGTGGCAGCGCCTTTTTCCTTTCTGGAGAAAGTAACCGGTCAATTCTGTAATAACTCTGTAATAATTAATGTTGCCAAAGGGACATTGTCCTTCTTGACAGAAGTCAACTATTGGGGGAAAATAACCTATATATCTTGGGCGAGAATGTGGCCTCGCAGGAGAATGCTGAAGAACTGGTAGTGGTGAATGGGAGAGGTGATACTTTGGAAGCAGATACGCCTGCTGAGCACATAGATAAAGAGAAAGAACGGATTGCCATCCAGAGGGCAAAAGACAGGGCGCGCACGGCACGATGGGACTTAAACATCGCCGTATTCCTGTTTGCCGTCTTAATCATTGTCATCATCCTGCTGTTTCAGGGAGTGCCGCTTGAGGTTGTGGCTCCGGTAGCCATTTTTGGGCTGGCTATGGTCTGGCTCTGCGGCTGGAGACAGGGAAGGCAGCTGTTCGAGCGTTACTGCGAGGAAGAACTGGCCAGGCTGGAATACGAGCGGACCCGGCAGGTTGAAGAAACGATAGAGGAAGCGGTGCGCAAGGCTATCCGCGAGCGCCATCGGTAACCTTAACCGCATATCACCACCGGTTTGACCTTATAAAACCTCGTCAGCAAGCCAGCCATATTTACCGGGAAGGAGCACCATGGAAGTATTTAACAATATCCCGATTGAGCTGAACATTGAAGACGTTATCAAGCGGATGCGCCTGCGCAACCGGAGCGATAATATCCTGGCACACATACGGGAAATGCTGGAAACCGCCCGCCCCGTCGCCAGACCCAAGGCGATTTGCCAGGTTTTCTATATAGAGAACAAGAACGGGGACTCGCTGGAAATCGGTGGTGTCAAATTCACCAGCCGGGTCCTCAGGATAAACCTGGACAAGGTGGAGCGGGTATTCGCTTACGTCGTTACCTGCGGTCGGGAACTTGACCAGATTGAAATACCGTCAACGGACTTCATCAAGGGATACTATCTTGACCAGATAAAAGAGACGGCGGTGGTCCTGGCGCGGCAATATGTTGAGAAATATCTCAGGGAAAAGTATGCGCTGGGGCAGGTGTCCCGCATGGCGCCCGGCGCTGGTGCTGGAGATGACTGGCCGATTACGCAGCAGATGGAGCTCTTCTCGCTCTTTGGCGGGAGGGATAAAGTGGAAGAGCTCATCGGCGTCAGGCTCACCGATACCTTTCTGATGGTGCCGATAAAGTCAGTTTCCGGGGTATTTTTCCCCACCGAGGTCAGGTTTGAGAGCTGCCAGATATGCCCGCGGGAAAACTGCATCGGGCGAAGAGCGCCCTACGACCCGGAGATGGTCAAGAAATACCGGCCTGAAGAAGCCTGACCTGACTCTTTTAGGTAACTTTCTCTATTTCCACCAGGCAACTATTGCAGGCGAAAGAGCCCCCGGGGGAAGATTTGTCTCTGGTGAGTACATTGACGCAGCCCCCATGGTCGACGCCCTCACTATCCGGCTCAAACCAGGCGCCTGCATCCAGACTGGCAACGCCGGGCATGATATGCTCAGTTACCTTGGCGATGGCAATAAGTTGCCCACGGTCATTGCGAACTTTCACCCTGTCGCCATCGATGATACCTCGCGACCGTGCGTCGCTGGAATTCAGCCAGACGGCGTCATCTGCCAGCGCGTTAAGTCGGAAGATACCATGCCACTGCGAATTAACCCGGGCCCTGGAGTGGGGAGTTACCAGCTGAATGGGGTACTTGTTGGTAGCCGGGTCTTCCGGGCCTTCCCAGGTCGGAATGTATTTGGGGATGGGGGGAAGAAGGGGGTTCTGCCTTTCCGCCAGCTGCTGGCTGTATATTTCTATCTTGCCAGAGGGAGTAGGGAAACGATGGTGGGCCAGGTCCTCAATCTGTTCCCTGAAGGCGACCCAGGGCTGGTCCAGAGGGATGCGGTGAACCCCTTCGCGTTTGAAAACCTCGTATTCGGGAAGGTCTGGAGTGGCCGTGGCAAACTCTCTTAGCCACTCATCATCGGAATTGTCATTATAATCCGGTATGCCCAGCCGGGAGGCCAGCTCGGCGAAGATGCTCAAATCTGATTTGGTTTGCGGTAATGGCGC
>VGOH01000039.1 GCA_016875955.1 Chloroflexota bacterium | reverse complement strand
AGGCTCTACAGCCAGGCAAAAGTATAGTACAGGTAAACGACAACGCCAGCAAAGACCACACTGTCCATACGGTCCAGCAAACCGCCATGCCCTGGTATTGCCGTGCTCGATTCTTTCACGCCGACATTGCGCTTGAGCAGAGATTCCGCCAAGTCACCAATCTGCCCGAAGACGCTCACCAGCAGCGCCAGTGCCATACCCTGCCCGATATTCAGTGAGATATGGAGTGGCGTCGATAGCGTGAACAGCAGGCTCACCGCCACCGCCGCCACCACTCCTCCAATCGCCCCCTCCCACGATTTGTGCGGGCTTATGCGGGGGGCCAGGCGGTGCCGACCCAGCGCCCGGCCGATGAAGTAGGCCGCGGAATCAGAGCCGAAAGTGGTGAAAAAGGCGAAGAACGCCCAGTTCCGGCCCGCTTCAAACCGGAGAGCTATCAGAAAGCTCAGCAGCCAGCCCACGTAGAGAAACCCGGCCACCATCCAGGCCCAGCCGGTGAAAGCTCCCTCCACGCGCTGGTGCAAGACCAGCCAGATAAGTGGCAGCACCACCACCAGCGTAATCAGCAGCGGGGCGGCAAACGGCGAAGGGCAATGCGGGCTTATTATAATCAGGACCGTGAAGAGCAGCCCGAATACGGACAACGAGCGGACGCTGGAGACGCCCACCAGCCGGTAGAACTCGCGAGCCGCCAGCAACCCCCAGATGGCGATAAAAATGGTGAACCAGGGGACAGGCTTATCAAACCAGACAATGACGATAAAGAGAGGAAGGCCCAGCAATGCCACTATGATTCTTTTTTTGAGCATGCTCGGTATTACAGCGCCCCGAAGCGTCGTTCCCGCTGACTGTAGGCAATCAGCGCCTTGTCTATGTCCTCTTTGGTAAAATCGGGCCAGAGAACACCGGTGAAATAATACTCGCTGTAGGCAGTCTGCCAGAGCAGAAAGTTGCTGAGACGCCATTCATCGCCGGTTCTGATTAACAGGTCAACGTCCGGAATGCCGGCGGTATACAGATATTTGCTGAACAGCTTCTCATCTATCTTTTCCGGCGGGATGCCTTCAGCGATAATGCGGCGGACCGCGTCCACGATTTCAATGTGCCCGCCATAGTTAAAAGCCAGGCTCAATGTCAGGCCGGTATTACCTCTGGTAAGTTCCTCCGCCCGTCGTATTGAGTCCTGCAACCAGTCTGGTAGCTCGCCAATTCTGCCCAGATGGCGGACCCTGATGTTCTTCCTGTGCAGCTTGGGGACATCCTGCTTGATTTTTTCCATTAAAATGCGGAATAGCCCCTCCACCTCCTCTTTTGGACGGCCCCAGTTCTCGGTGGAAAATCCGTAAAGGGTGACATACTTAACCTGCCGCTTATCAAGATATTCAATAAGTGAGCGCATCTGCTTGACGCCAGCCCGGTGCCCGGCCAGCCTGGGCAGTCCCCGCTTTTCCGCCCAGCGCCCGTTGCCATCGGGTACGATAGCAACGTGCACCGGCAATCGTTTTATCTGCGGCTTGACTGATTTCATCGTCCCCGTCTTTGCCCGGCATCATCAGCAGATACCGTGGCAGGCTATGCTTCCAGGAGTTCCTTCTCTTTTTCCCGCCCGACCTGGTCAATCTCGGCGATATGGACATCTGTGAGATTTTGCAACTGATGCAGCGCCCTTTTATGCTCGTCTTCGGATATCTCTTTGTTCTTTTCCAGGGTTTTCAGGTCATTCATAACCTCATGCCTGAAAGTACGCACCGTCACTTTTCTCTCTTCAATCCTTCTCCGAACCACCTTTATCAATTCCTGTCGTCTCTCTTCAGAAAGCGGCGGGATGCTAATCCTGATTACATTGCCATCATTGGTGGGGTTAAAACCCAGTTCGGATTTCAAAATGGCTTTCTCAATTTCACGAATGCTGCTTTTGTCCCAGGGCTGGATAATGATAAGGCTGGCTTCAGGGACGGAAACACCGGCTATCTGGTTAAGTGGGGTAGGCACGCCAGCGTAGTCCACTCTGATATGCTCGACCAGCGCCGGTGTGGCCCGGCCGGTGCGCAGTGTTGCCAGCTCCTTGCGCAGGCCGCTGACCGACGCCTGCATCTTCCCTTCTATCTTCCGCAATTGGTCGCTGACCATGTTTACCTACTCGCTTGATACCAGAGTACCAATAGACTCACCCTTGACCACTTTTTCAATGCTGTGGGGAGCCTTGAGGTCAAACACGATGATGGGCACTTTATTCTCCAGACAGAGGGAGAGTGCCGTGGCGTCCATTACCTCCAGACGAAGGTTCAGCGCCTCAAGGTGCGTCAGATGTTTGAACTTCTTGGCATCCCGATTTTTAATCGGGTCGGAGCTGTAAATGCCGTCCACCTTATTCTTGGTCATGAGCAGCACTTCCGCATTAATCTCAATGGCCCGCAGCGCGGCGGCGGTATCTGTGGTCATATATGGGTTGCCGGTGCCGCCGGCAAAGATGACCACCCGGCCCTTTTCCAGATGGCGGACGGCGCGACGCCTGATGTAAGGTTCGGCGACCTGGTTAATGCCTATGGCCGTTTGTGTCCGGGTTTGAACTCCCTCCCTCTCCAGTATGTCCTGGAGGGCCAGGGCATTGATAACGGTAGCCAGCATTCCGGCATAGTCCGCCGTTACCCGGTCAATACCATTGGCCTCGGCCTCTTCGCCACGCCAGATATTGCCCCCGCCCACGACAATGGCCACCGCCACGCCCATCTCCATCACGCTCTTTATCTGCTTGGCCACTCTGGTGAGGGTGGCGATATCTATGCCAACCTCTTTGTCTCCGGCAAAGGCCTCGCCGCTGAGCTTGAGGAGCACACGCCGGTACTTGGTCTCAACCATTCCCCTCATCCCCCGCGCCTAATTCATACCTGATGAAACGGCTCACCCTGATATTTTCACCCACCCTGGCAATGACCTCAACAATCATATCACGGACCGTTTTTGCCGGGTCCCTGATAAACGGCTGCTGCAGCAGACAGACCGCCTGGGGTGCAACGTCGGCTCCCTCAGGGAGCCCCTCCTCGGAAACATATTGCGGTGAGAGCGCGGCGACCTGCATGGCCAGGTCATGCGCCAGCGTCTTGAATTCATCGGTGCGTGCCACAAAGTCGGTCTCGCAGTTCACCTCAACCATGGCCCCTATCCTGCCCCCGGTGTGGACATAAGTCTCAACCAGCCCCTGCATGGTAACACGGCCCGCTTTTTTCTCCGCCTTGAGCAGCCCCTTTTCCTTTAAAAGCTGGAGCGCCTTTTCCATGTCTCCTTTCGCTTCCAGCAGAGCATTCCGGCACTCCATGACCCCAGCACCACACTGGTTCCGCAAATCCTTAATTATCTCTACGGATATCTCCAAGGTTCATCCTCCTCGTTCCTCTTCGGGGGTGAAGATAAGCGGCTCCATCGTTTCTACAGGTTCTGCCTTCTCCGCTCCCTCCAGCGCCGCCGCTTCCACCGGTATCTCAGCAAAACTGGCTTTACCTTCCAGAACAGCATCGGCAATCTTACTGCATATCAACTTTACGGCACGGATGGCGTCATCATTCGCCGGTATCGGGTAATCTATCACATCGGGATTGCAGTTGGTGTCGGCTATCGCCACCACCGGTATTCCCATTCGTTTGGCCTCGGCGAGGGCGATATTTTCCCTGGTTGGGTCAACGATAAACAGCGCGCTGGGCAGGCTTGTCATCTCTTTAATGCCACCCATCTGCTTGTTTAGCTTTTCGATTTCCTCATTTATCTTGGAAACTTCTTTTTTGGTCAGGCGTCCGAACTCGCCTCTTGACTGCTGGTCCTCAAGCCGCACCAGGTGGTCAATACGCGCCTGGATGGTGCCGAAATTGGTCAGCATCCCGCCCAACCAGCGCAGGTCAACGTAGGGCATACCACAGCGCTTTGCCTCCTCCACTATTGACTCCTGGGCCTGTTTCTTGGTGCCGACAAACAGGATAATGCCGCCTCCGGCGACCAGCTCCCGGACATAATTACAGGCAACATCCAGCATGGCTGCTGTTTTTTCCAGATCAATGATATGAATGCCATTGCGTTTGGTGAAGATGTAATTCTTCATGCGGGGATGCCACCGCCCCGTCTGATGGCCAAAATGGGCCCCGGCTTCCAATAGTTGTTTGATAGTCGTTGTGTCTGGCAAATTCTCCCCCTTCTTCCCTTCTGGAACTCAATACACCGCCTAACAGTATAACATACCCCTCCATAGGCAGCAATATTAAAGAGAGGTCCTGTTTGCCTTTGGTTGGCAGTTGATGCCTCACCCCTGACCCCTCTCCAGCCAGAAGCACTGGCCAGAAACCACAGGCATAATTGGCTGGAGAGGGGAGTATAGAGGAGAGAGGACTCCGCCCTCTCTCCAATTCTTTTCCCCCTCTCAAACATTATCGAAATAGAGCGTAAAAGACAGACCTGTTTGAGAGGGGGACACAGAGGATGAGCAGAATACCAACTATATGCAAATACCAATACTAAAGGACCTGTACTTGACAAACCGGGAACCGACTGCTAGACTTACCAGAAATAAGCGTGTAAAGGCTGCGAACAGGACTAGTAAGCTCCAGAGCGGGGCACAGAGAGTCGGATAAGGTGTGAGCCGATGCCAGCGCCGGAGCGGAATGGACCGGGGAGCCGCAAACCGAAAACCAGATAAGGTGAGTAGGCTTTGACGCAGGGGCAGCGTTATCAGGCCCCGGGGTATCGAGGTAAAAGATACGAAAATAACCTCTGTACCCGAGAGAGACGGTTGTGAACTTCTCGTAATCCTGACGACCAAGAAGGGTGGCACCGCGGAAGCAGCCCCCGCCCCTTCCCGGGCGGGGGTTTTTTTATTATCACAAATAACAGAAAGGGGGGATATTGCCATGATGCTGATGTCTTGGAGGTGGCCCCTCCGGGGCCAGAGAATTATTTAAATGGAGGAAACCTCATAAATATTCAAGAAAGGAGAAAACAATGGAGAGAACCAAGTTTATACTAGATGAAAAAGCTATGCCCACCAAATGGTACAACGTGCTGCCCGACCTGCCCGAACCACTGCCGCCGGTCTATCACCCGGTCACGCTCAAGCCGGTGACTCCTGATGACATGAAACCTATCTTCCCTATGGCCGTAATCATGCAGGAATTCAGCCCGGAGCGCTATATTGAAATACCGGAAGAGGTACAGGCGGTCTACCGCACCTGGAGGCCAACGGTCCTGCACCGGGCACATCGGCTGGAAAAAGCGCTGGACACGCCGGCTAAAATCTTCTTCAAATACGAGGGGACCAGCCAGGCAGGCAGCCACAAGCCCAATACCGCCGTCGCTCAGGCCTATTACAATAAGCAAGAAGGCATCAAACGGCTGACCACGGAGACCGGCGCCGGCCAGTGGGGCAGCGCCCTGGCCATGGGCTGCGCCTTCTTCGGCATTGAGTGCAAGGTTTACATGGTCAAGGTCAGCTACAACCAGAAGCCATACCGCCGTATCCTGATGGAGACCTGGGGAGCGAAGTGTGTAGCCAGCCCCAGCGAGGATACCAAAATCGGGCGTGCTATACTGGCTGATAATCCCAATTCTCCCGGCAGCCTGGGAATCGCCATCAGCGAAGCCATTGAGGACGCCGCCACTCACGATGACACTCACTATTCTATCGGCAGTGTCCTCAACCATGTCCTGCTTCACCAGACCATTATCGGCGAAGAGACCAGGAAGCAGATGGAGATGGCCGATGCTTACCCGGATATCATCGTTGGCTGTGTCGGCGGCGGCTCCAATTTCGCCGGTCAGTTCCTGCCCTGGATAAGGGACAAGCTCAGCGGCAAGAAGCCGAACATGCGCATCATCTGCGTGGAGCCCCAGGCCTGCCCCAGCCTCACCAAGGGGCCCTACACGTATGACTACGGGGATACCGCCGGTATGGCTCCCATACTGAAGATGTACACTCTGGGGCACACCTTCGTGCCGCCGCCGGTCCATGCCGGAGGACTGCGCTATCACGGCATGGCCCCCATCATCTGCCATCTTTACCGCCTGGGCTTAGTTGAAGCCAGGGCCGAGCACCAAAAGGCCGTCTTTGAGGCCGGCGTGCAGTTTGCCCGCACTGAAGGCATCATCACCGGACCCGAGCCCTGCCACGACCTCAGGGTGGCCATTGATGAAGCCATCAAATGCCGTGAGGCGGGGGAAGCCAAGACCATCCTGATTGCCCACAGCGGACACGGTCATTTTGACCTGGCCGCCTATGACGAGTATCTCTCGGGCAGAATGAAAGACTACGCGTACCCCGCGGAAAAGGTAAAGGAAGCGCTGAAGCACCTGCCCAAGGTGCCTTCTGCCTAGAGTCCATAAACGGGGGGGGCGGTTATCACTGCCCCCCCGGTTTTTTGTGGTGTCAGAGTAGCTGTGTTATAATTTAAATATAATGCCGCGCATAAAGTTAAATTATATACTCACGCCTCTGATTATCATCCTGATGCTGGTACTTGGCCTTGGCTGCGCCGTACCTCAAGTTGAGATAACGCCGGCACCCGGCCCAGCCCCAACACCCGCCCCGGCACCGGCACAACCACCCACACCCATCAATCCCACCTGGACTCCACCCCCCACGGCACCAGCCGTAAACACCACCCTGGTACTGCCCAATATTGCCGATGTCGTGGCCAAGGTTAAGCCGTCGGTCGTTGCCATCAACACTGAAGTGGTCACCCTCGATTTTTTTAATCGGCCGTTCACCCAGCAGGGAGCCGGCTCGGGATGGGTTCTGGATAAAAACGGCATCATTGTGACCAATAACCATGTCGTGGAAGGTGCCAGCAGCATCACGGTTACCATGGATGACGGCCGCACCTTCACCGTTGACCAGAGCGCCGTCTTCACTGACAGCCTGAACGACCTGGCCATTATCAAGATTGATGCCCAGAACCTGCCGGCGGTGACTGTTGGCGACTCCGGGCCGCTGCGGGTCGGCGAGTGGGTGGTCGCCATCGGCAACGCGCTGGGACAGGGAATACGGGCCACCGAAGGCATTATCAGTCGCCAGGGTGTGGCCATACCGGTGGCACCGGGACAGACCCTTTACGACCTCATTGAGACCACGGCCGCCATCAATCCCGGCAACAGCGGCGGGCCTCTGGTCAACCTGGCCGGAGAGGTGATTGGCATCACCAGCGCCAAAATCGCCATGTCTGGGGTTGAGGGCATGGGCTATGCCATCAGCACGGAAACGGCCTTGCCCATCATTGAGGAACTGATTACCAACGGTTATGTTATCCGCCCCTGGCTGGGGGTGGTGCTCTACACGGTGGACCAGTTTGCCGTCGCCAGGTATAACCTGCCGGTAAAAAGCGGCGCCCTGATAACCCAGGCGGTCCGGGACAGTCCTGCCGACAAGGCCGGCCTCAAACCAGGAGACGTAATTACTCGCTTTGCCGGAAAGGATGTTGCCACCGCCGAGGACATGATAAGGGCCATTCACCTCGCTGAAATCGGACAGAAAATACCGGTAACTTACTGGCGCAACAAATCCGAATACAACACTGAGGTCACGCCCTCCGAGAGCCCGCCACCTTAGTTCAGCCTTTTTACGCCCAGCCGCAGTTCGTGGCCTTCCAGCTTGAAGCTCTCCTCATATGCCCCCTCAGCCGGAGCATTATCTAAGAGCTGCTCGGAAAGCGTTTCCTGCTTGATATATCCGGCGAAATCAGCTATCACCTTATTCAGGTACTCGTCACCCTGATAAAAGGTGGTAATATGGTCAGCAATCTCAAAGCCAGCGGAGCGCCGCATCATCTGCAGACGACGCACCAGCTCGCGCGCCATGCCTTCCGCGGCCAGTTCCGGAGTAACATCAGTATCCAGCATGACCATCACATCGCCTTCAGAAGCCACCGGCCACTCCTTATGCCCGGCTAGCGGCAGTTCATCAACCAGGTCCAGAGACTTAACATTGACCTCCTCCAGCACCTGCGGCGCGAGGTGTCTCAGGGCCTTTTTCTGCCGCTCGGCGGCGACCTTGACCAGAAGTCTGGACAGTGGCTGGCGTACCTTTATGCCAGCCTCGCTGCGGGCGGCCCGACCCAGGCTGGAGACCCGCATAATCAGGCGGACATCAGCCGCCAGATGCTTGTCAATTTTTTCCGTGTCGGCCACCGGGAAATCGGCCAGGTGCACGCTCTCTGGTTGGTCAGGGGACACCGAGCCCACCAGATTCTGATACATCTCCTCGGCCACAAACGGCAGGAACGGGGCCAGCAGTTTGGCCAGCGTCACCAGACATTGATATAGCGTCATGTAGGCGGCAAACTTATCAGCGTCATTCTCACTCTTCCAGAAACGCCGCCGGCTCCGCCGCACGTACCAGTTGGACAGGTCGCCGACAAAGTCCTCTATCTTTCTCCCGGCACCGCTGGGGTCATAATTCTGAAGCCCGTTATCAACATCCGCCACCAGCTGGTTAAGCTCGGAGAGAATCCAGTGGTCAAGCTCGGAATGAGAGAGAACCCCGGCCATGTCCGGAGTGAATTTATCAATATTGGCATAGTTGACGAAGAAAGAATAGGTATTCCACAGGGTCAGGAGGAAGCGGCGTGTCACTTCCGCCACCATATCGGCGCTGAAGCGGCGCACGTTTCCCGGCGGTGAGGAGGTGAAGAAATACCAGCGCAGGGCGTCAGCGCCATACTTATTGATCACCGACATCGGTGCAATGACGTTCCCTTTGGCCTTGCTCATCTTCTCGCCTTTGGCATCAAGGATATGTCCCAGGCAGATGCAGTTCAGAAAGCACGGCCGATTGAACAGTAGCGTGGAGATAGCATGCAGGCTGTAGAACCAGCCGCGGGTCTGGTCAACCGCCTCGCAGATATAGTCGGCGGGAAAACGCCCGTCCGTAAGCAGCGTATCGTTCTCAAACGGGTAATGCACCTGGGAGACCGGCATGGCGCCCGAGTCAAACCAGCAGTCTATGACCTCGGGCACGCGCTGCATGCTGCCGCCGCACTGCGGGCAGTCATAGGTTATCCCGTCAACATAGGGCCGGTGCAGGTCCAGCGGCCCTTTCAGTCCTTTTATGCCGGGTTTACCTTTGAGGTCAGCAATGCCGCCGATGCACTCCTGATGGTCGCATGACTCGCAGCGCCAGATGGGCAGCGGCGTGCCCCAGTAGCGCTCGCGGGAGAACGCCCAGTCAACGTTATTCTGCAGCCAGTCGCCAAAACGACCGTACTTGATATGCTCGGGATACCAGTTTATCTCATTGTTGCCAGAGATAAGTCGTTCCTTGACCGCCGTCGTCTTGATATACCAGCTCTCTTTCACATAGTAAAGGAGAGGTGTGCTACAGCGCCAGCAGAAGGGGTAAGTATGGCGGATGGTCTCCCTGCGGTAGAGCAGTCCCTTTTCTTTCAAATCCTGCATCACCAGCGGGTCGGCGTCTTTAACAAAC
>VGOH01000038.1 GCA_016875955.1 Chloroflexota bacterium | reverse complement strand
TGACACTTCGCGCGGTGTACCGGTCGAGGTGAACAGCGAGTTCATGGCCTGCGACCTCAAGGTATCCGTTGGCTCGCTGGTGCCCCACCCCACCGCCGGTTTCGGCGGCGGCGGCAAGATGATTCTGCCGGGTGTGTCCAGCGCCAAGTCCATTGCCACCAACCACGGCAAACTGTGCACCATTTCCGAAACCGGCACCATTATACTGGATACCTGGGGTCGGGTGGACGATAACGTTCAGAGGCTGGACATGGAGGAAATTGCGCGCATGGCAGGGCTTGATTTCTCCATCAATGCCCTGGTGAACATCAACCGGGATACCATCGCCCTCTTCTGCGGCGACCTGGTTAAGGCCCAGCGTGAGGGCGTGAAAATGGGCCGCAAAGTCTATGCCTGCCAGGCACCGAGTGATGCCGACATCGTCGTGGCCAATTCCTACGCCAAAGCCAACGAGTCGGCACTGGTGTCCGGGCTGGGCAGCAAAATGCTGAAAGAGTCCGGCGGCGACCTCGTCGTCATCGGCAACATCCCCGAGGGCCAGATATGCCACTACCTTGCCCGCAGCTTTGGCAAGACAATCGGCGGCAAGCTCTATGGCGCCCATAAAAAACTGCCGGCACGGGTGAAAAGAATGTACGCCCTCGGTCCGTACATTGACAAGGCCGGACTTGACTGGATTGGCGCCATTGACAAGATAACCATACTCAACAGCTGGGCCGAGATACTGGCCGCGCTGAAAAAGAACCACGGCGCTAAAGCCAAAACGGTGGTCGTCCCCGACGGCACGCTGCAATACTTCCCGCGCAGCGGCATGCCCAAAGGCCCCACCGTCCCCGGCGACTAATAAATTGTCAGGTTAAATAAAAGGCAGGGTGCCATCACAAAAGTCCAACCAGCACCCTGCCTTTTCATATGTCAGTATAGTTCTAACCGGAGCAGAGGTCACACTTCGGGACTGCTTCCGGGAAATACTGGACGGTGGCGTCAGGTACCACGGCGACTTTAGCCTTCTTGCCGTAACGCCGCTCCAGGTCTTTGATTACCTCCGGCCAGCTCCTGGCCCAGTTAACCATCTCATACGGCGCCAACCAGTCGGCACCGACCCTGTCCGGATACGGCGCCATAATGGTCAGCTTCCTGGTGTTTTTGGGCAGGGCGTTCTTGCGGCACAGTGGTCCCCACCCCAGTCCACCGTAGCTCTTGCCAAAGCTGCGGTCAAAGTAATGGTGTATCTGCCCCTCTGGCGTCACCACCACCAGCACCATATCGCCGCCGCCGTTTTCCGCCAGCAGCGGGGACACCACCGGCGGCGCCAGCAGCATCTCGTTCGCCTTGGAGAAGCAGTTGGCCACCACGATATCGGCATTGTGCACCATATCCGTGGCGTAATGCGTTTTGGCAACCTCAACGCCCGCTTTATGTTCTTCAACGGGGTCGCCCACGAAGAGCGCGGTCACCTGCCTCTTCAGGTTGACGATGGCGTCCACCTTGACATCAAGTTTGGCCATGCGGGCAGCTTCAATGATGTCCTCAAGGATAACGTTTTCCCGCAGCTTGCCGATGGCCACCGAGGGGTCAAACACCAGCCGGTTGTGGTTGGAGGCTATCGTCTGCATGGAAGCGACGCCGGGCAGGATTATCTTGCAGCCGCCGCCAAAGCCGTAAGGATGCGGCACGATGGCGCCGATGCCTATCTTGAGGTCACAGGCCATGAACTCGCTGTTCACCTCCATGGGCGTGCCGTATTTGCTCACCCCCAGCGGGGTGCAGTTCTCATACGGGTTGTGGTTATAGAACAAAAAACGCGACATGACATCGTCGCCCAGCTTTTTCCGGAAATCAATGCCGTTCATCGTGCCGTGGGCACCGATGGCGGCAATGAAACGGATATTATCATCGGGAACCCCCGCCGCCTTCAGCTCCCCCAGGATATACGGTATCAGCGTGGCCGACGGCGTCGGCCGGGAGAGGTCATCAAAGAGAATCGCCACCTCCTTTTTGCCCCTGGCCAGCTCCTTGATGGTCCTGGTGCCAACGGGACTGGCGAAGGCCTTCCGTATCCCGGCATCGGAGAGAGGCGGGGCATCGTGCCCCTTCATCTTACAGACGGTGACGTCCCAGGACTCCGGGAAATCTATCTCCAGTTCCTCATCGCCATACCAGGCCAGCACCGGTACCTTTGTTTTCTGCCTGTTGCTCATATGCCTGCCTCCTTCTATGGCTACACAAAAGTGAACATCCGCTTTGGATTTTCAATCATTATGGTATCAATAAGCTCCTGCGAGAGCCCCTTGATTTTCATCACCGGCACGGCGTCCCGCAGGATATGTCCGTAGCCCCAGCCGCCGTAGCGGCAGAGCGCGCTCTTGGTGTAATTATCGTGCGAGATGAAGAGCTGCTTCGCAAAACCTTTATCGGCCAGCTCCTTTAGCTCGTTGATGCGCTGGGCGTCATTGGGGATATCAATGACCCGAAAGCGGAGAGGATAGTAGCCTTCCCTGCCGAACAGGTCGTATTCAATGGTACAGCCGGTCTTGGCCAGAGCGATGCGATTGGTTGGCTCCCTCACCGCACGGTCACAGTGGCTCATAACCACGCGGCTCAGGTCGGCGCCCGCCCTGTCCAGCACCTTGATACACTCCATGGCTGCCATCTCGTTCTGGCCGGGGTGAATATTGATGGCGGCGCCGGTGGCTTTCTGGGCGCGGGCTCCGGCCCGCACCACCTTCTGCTCGTTGGCGGTGAAAGGCCAGGAGCAGCCTATCTCACCGATAAGCCCGGCATGTATCCCGGCGCTGCCGAAACCCTCAAAGATGTCCTTGATGAATTCCTCGGCGATTTCCTCCTCGCTTTTGGCGCTGACATCAACGCCGGTCGCCGGATAGGAAGATTCTACATAGTAGGCAGTGCCCATGATGATATTCAGGCCGGTGACGCGGGCGATTCTTGCCACCGCCTTGGGGTCGGGGTATAAACCACGTATGGTAAGCTCAACAATCGTCCTCCCGCCCAGCGCCTTGTAACGCATGACCTCTTCAATCGTCAGCTCTTCATCCATCATCTGCAGGTCGTCCAGGTTCTGGAAGGGATGGTAGCGTACCCACCACAGGGTATCAAGGGTCACCGGGTGGCGGGCCCATACCCGCTCCGTGGCCTCGTCCGGAGCGTAGTGCCAGGTGGTGGCGTCGCAGATGAGGTGCTCATGGGGCAGGGTAATGCCCATCTCGGCTGGGGTTATCAACCCCAGTACTGTCTGTACCTTTCCTTTGAGTTCCGCACGTTTCACCTATTTGCCTCCTTTCAGGCTCTTTTTATAACCTTCTTTCACCGCATTTTCGGCCGCGATACGGCCAAAGGCGATGCACTCCCCAAGGTTGCCGCCGCCCGCGGGATACAGCAGGCCGAATACCGAACCGCACTCGCCGGCGGCATACAGGCCGGGGATGGGCTCGCCGAACGGATTGAGCACCTGCGCCCGACCGTTTCGTCGCGGGCCGCCGAGGGTATTGGACCCGCCGGGGAATAACTTTATAGCGTAGAATGGCGGCTCATCCAGTGGCACCAGCTCCAGCGGGTTGCGGCCAAAGTCAGGGTCGCTGCCCGCCTGACAGCACTTATTCCAGGTAGCGATGGTATCGGTCAGAATTTCCGGTGGCATATTGAGATTGGCAGCAAGCTCCGCCACCGTATCGCCCTGCACAATCCACCCCTTGCGCAGCTCAACCGTGTTGTCCCGGCTCCACGTATATAGGCGGTGCGGGCCGGTGGGGCCGCTGGCCAGCTGCGCCAGCGGGCTGTATTCAATTCTTCTCCGGTCGAATATATGGTAGCTGGGCACCCGCGGGTACTCCAGCTTATAGGAGTCAAACCAGCCGCACTCATACGAAGCCGTGTGCGGCTTCAATTCCTCAGTCATGTAGCGGCGGCCATATTTGTCAACGATGATGAAGCCGGCCGGCAACTTTCCCTTATCCGTTTTCATCGTGTTCTGGCTCCAGCCGCCGCCGCTGAAGTCAATGAAAATGCCCATGTAGAAATCGGGGAACTTGGCGCAGAGTCGCGCCGAGACGCAGTTCATATGCCAGAGGTCGGCACCGACCTCCTGGGCCATCCTGATGCCATCGCCGGTATTGCCAGTGCCGCCGGCGAAGTACATCGGGTTGACGCGGAGGTACTGCAGCTTCATCGCTTCACTTTCTTCAAAGCCGCCGCTGCAAAGGACCACCGCCCGGGTGGCCCTGATGTTTATTTCGCGAGGACGGCCACCCCGACTGTCCAATACCTTCGCCCCGGTTACCCGGCCTGTGTTATCAGTCAATAACCGCACCGCCGATGTCTGGTAGCGCACGTCTATCCTCCGCGAGGCCACCTGTTCATACATGAACTTCATCATGCGCAAGCCGTTGCCCTGGTATTTCCACAGCTCCATGCTGTCATCCCCGGGGAGCCCGGGAAACTCGACGAGCGTGGATACCAGCTTGACATTGCCGCCAAGCCGAACCATCCAGTCCTTATTCTGGGCAGTATAGGTTATCCAGGCCTTCACCGCCTCGGCATCCGTCCACGGCAGCTCTGGATAGCTGCCGACCTGGTTCAGGGCGGCCATATACTCGGTGGCCCGCTTAACATTTGAGATAGATAAAAACACGCCCATGGCCAGGCTGCTGCTGGTGTTGTGTGTCTCGGCAGGCTGCTTCTCCAGCAGCGTAACGCGTGCCCCCAGGTCATGGGCAGTTATCGCCGCCACGGCACCGGAGAGCCCATACCCGATGACGATTATCTCCGTAGTCTCGTCCCAGCGGTAATTTCCCTGCGTTAACATAGCCAACTCCTTCCGCCAAGGCTACCAGTACGAACCTATCCAGGTGGCTAACTGAGGCTGGGGCACCGGAGGCCGTTTGCGGATGAACTTCTCATTGATGTCCGTGCCCAGGCCGGGGCCGGCGGGGATTTCCAGATAGCCGTCCTTATACTTGATGGGCTCGGTGAGCATCTCGTTGTAAAGGTCAAGATAGGGGTAGAAGAACTCCTGAAACTGCACGTTGGGTATGGTGGCATCAAGGTGCAGGGTTGCCAGCACACAGATGGGGCCGTTGGAGTTATGGGGCTGGACGGATACATAATAGGCCTCAGCCATCGCCGCCACCTTCTTCAACTCCATATAACCGCCCACGTGGCAGATGTCAGGCTGGATGATGCGCGCCGCCTGCTTCTCCAGCAGGTAGCGAAAGTCCCAGCGGGTGTAGAGGCGCTCGCCCGTGGCCACGGGCAGGTTTATGGAACGCTGTACCTCAGCCATGGCATCAATATTATCCGGCGGGATGGGCTCCTCGTAGAAGAAGGGGTCGTAGGGCTCCAGCTTCTGCGCCATGCGGATGGCGCTGTGCATGTTGAAGCGACCGTGACATTCTACGAGTATGTCCACAGACGGCCCCACCGCCTCGCGCACCGCCTTGACGCAGGCGATGGCGTACTCCTCCTCCGACCTGGGGATGACCTGGCCTCCCTCGCGGAAGGGGTCCCACTTCATGGCGGTAAAGCCCTCGTCCACCATTTTCAGGGCGTTTCTGGCAATTGATTCCGGGGTATCTTCAGCCGTAACCTCGGTCACTATTTTCTGGAAGGCCCAGGCATTGGCGTAGGCCCTCACCTTATCCCTGAGCTTGCCGCCGAGGAACTCGTAGATGGGCACGCCGAGCGCCTTCCCTTTGATGTCCCACAGCGCCTGTTCCACCGCGCTGAGCGCGGTGAGTATGATAACCCCGCCGTGCCAGAAGGTGCTCTTATAGATGGCATTCCAGATAGACTCAACCTGGAAAGGATCCTTGCCGATAATAAAGTCCCTCAATGACTCGACCGCCTTGGCCACCACGTCGTTGAAGCGCTCCAGGCTCGCCTCCCCCACACCGGTAAGACCTTCATCGGTATAGATTTTTACAAATGTCCAGTTGGCATGGGCTCCCTGGGTCAGGAAAACGCGCATATCAGTGATTTTCATCAGCCTACCTCCTTAAAATAACGGCTCAAAATCAAAATGGGCTAATGGATTATACTCTCCCCGGTGAAACGTCTGCAAGGTCAACCTTGACCGTATGAGCGGCGGTATGGTAATCTTACTCTGGAATTTTGCCCCCAAACGTAATTTCGGAGGAGGAAAGGTATGCCAGAGATAGACGCCGCCAAACTCAAGGAAATGTATACCACCATGGTGAAAATCCGTTTCTTTGAAGAGAGGGCGATTGCCGAGTACCGCAAGGGCCTGCCCGGCTTTGTCCACCCATCTATCGGTCAGGAAGCCATACCGGCGGGAGTCTGCGCCTTTCTCCGCGAGGATGACTATACTATCACTACGCACCGCGGCCACGGCGATATCATCGCCAAGGGCGCCCGGCTTGACCGGATGATGGCCGAGCTCTTCGCCAGGAAGACCGGCTACTGCAAAGGCAAGGGCGGCTCAATGCACATCGCCGATGTGTCACGCAATATCCTCGGTGCCACCGGCATTGTCGGCGACGGCCTTCCCATTGCCGCCGGCGTCGGTGCCGCCCTCAAGATGCAGGGCCGGGGCAGCATCATGGTCGCCTTCTTTGGCGACGGGGCGACCAACTCCGGCGCCTTCCATGAAGGCATCGGGCTGGCTTCAGCCTGGCGTCTGCCGGTGCTCTTCGTCTGCCAGAACAACCAGTACCAGCAGAGCACTCCCACCCGTGATTACACTCGCCTCAGCGATATCGCCGACCGCGCCAAAGGCTATGGCATTCCCGGAATAAGCGTTGATGGCAATGACGCCATCGCCGTTGCTGAGGTGGCCAGAGAAGCCATTGAGAAGTGCCGCAAAGGTGAAGGGCCCGTACTCATCGTCGGCAACACCTACCGGACCGTCGGCCACCACATGGGCGACCCCGGCACCAGCTACCGGCCCAAGGAAGAGGTTGACGAGTGGAAGAAGAAGGACCCCATCAAGCGACTGCGCCAGCAGATGGTACAGAACAAGATGGCCACGAACGCCGAGCTTGATAAAATAGAGCAGAACGTGCTGCGGGAACTGGACGAGGCGGTCAAGTTTGCCCAGGAAAGCCCCGAGCCCGCGCCCGAGGAAGCACTGGAAGATATTTACGCCTGATATAAGGGGGAAAGCATGCCAGAGTTAACCTTTAGAGAAGCCGTGAGGGCAGCGCTCCGCGAAGAGATGAAGCGCGACCCCAAAGTTTTTTTGATGGGAGAGGAAATCGCCGAGTATGGCGGTTCCTATAAGGTAACCCAGGGATTGCTGGAAGAGTTCGGCCACGAGCGTATCAGGAACACGCCCCTGGCCGAGGCGGCCATCGCCGGCGCCGCGCTGGGTGCCGCGATTGTCGGTATGCGGCCGGTAGCCGAAATCATGTACATTGACTTCTCCTTCATCGCCGCCGACCAGATTATCAACCAGATAGCCAAGCTGCGCTATATGACCGGCGGCATGGTCAAGGTGCCCGTGGTCATACGGACGCAGGGTGGCGGCGGGGTGGCGGCAGGGCCACATCACTCACAGTCCCTAGAGGCCATCTTCGCCCATATTCCGGGACTCTATGTGGTCATGCCCTCCAACGCCTACGATGCCAAGGGCCTGCTTAAATCAAGCATCCGCGAAGATAACCCGGTTATCTTCATCGAGCACAAGAAGCTGTATGGTGAATCGTGCGAGGTCCCGGAGAAGGAGTACACCATTCCCCTGGGCAAAGGGGATGTGAAGCGCCAGGGCAGCGATATCAGCATTATCACCTACTCGCGATGCGTGAACTTCGCCCTAGAAGCTGCGGCAGAGCTGGCCAAAGATGGCGTGGACGTTGAGGTGGTCGATATCAGGACGCTGAAGCCGCTTGATGAGGACATAATTATAAAATCAGTGCAGAAGACGGGCAAGGCAATGGTGGTCTATGAGGCCTGCCGCACCGGCGGCTTCGGTGCCGAGATTGCCGCCCTCATCGGCGAGAAGGCCTTTGACTATCTGGACGCCCCCATCCGGCGCGTGGCCTCGCTTGACTCGCCGATTTCCTTCAATCCCAAGCAGGAGCAGTACATACTGGTCAACCCGGCCAAAATCAAGGCCGCCGCCCTTGAGATGATGGGCAAATAGGCTGCCCAGCGACGGAGCAACATCGGAGGTAATAGCATGGCTGTGGCCGTAATTTTTCCCAAGCTTGATGAGGCAATGACCAGCGGCAGAATCGTCCGCTGGCTCAAGAACGAGGGCGACCGTGTGGAGAAGGGTGAAATCATTCTTGAGATTGAGAGCGAAAAGACCTCCTTTGAGATTGAAGCCGAGACCTCTGGTATCCTGAGCAAGATTATGGCCAAAGCGGGAGATGAAGTGCTAATCGGCACCACAATTGCTTATATCCTGCAGCCCGGTGAGAAAGCGCCCGAGGCTGAGGCGCCGGTTAAAGCTGAAGCCAAAAAAGCGAAGCCAGAGGCCGAAGCCAGAGCGGAAGCACCGAAACCGGTAAGGGAGACGAAAGACATTAAAGCCTCGCCGCTGGCCAGGAACATCGCCAGAGAGCACAATGTTGACCTGAGCCGGGTAACCGGCACCGGGCCGGGCGGCCGAATCACCAGAGAAGACGTGCTCAAGTTTGTCGAAGAAGGCAAGGCGGCTGAGGCACCAGCTCCTGTTGAGGTCGTAGCGAGGGGCGAGGCAGAGATTGTCCCTCTGTCCACCATGCGCGAGGTAATCGCCCGGCGTATGGTGGAGAGCTTTAAGACGCCGCACTTCTACCTAACCGTGGAGGTCGATGCCCAGGAGTTACAGAAGACGCGCCAGCAGTTGCTGCCAATAATTGAGGCCAATGCCGGCGTCCGGCTGACGCTGACCGACCTGATTATTAAAATCGCCGCCAAAGCGCTGGAGAGGAACCCGGCCATCAACTGCGCCTACGCTGACGGCTCCATGAAGCTGCTCAAGCGGATTGACATCGGTCTGGTAACCTCGGTGGAAGGCGGCCTGATGGTGCCCGTCATCAGGGACGCCAGCAAGAAATCTCTGGCGGAAATTGCCAGAGCCCGCGCCGAGCTGGTACAGAAGGCCAGAGAGCGCACCCTCTCTAAAGAAGAGATGAGCGGCAGCACCTTCACCATCTCCAATATGGGCATGTACGATATTGACCAGTTCAGCGCCATCATCCAGCCGCCGGAGGCAGCGATACTGGCCGTGGGCCGGATTGCCGATAAAGTGGTGGCGCGTAAGGGCGAGATGGCCATCAGGCCAATGATGAGCCTGACCTTGAGCATTGACCACCGCGTGCTCGATGGCGCCCTCGGCGCCCGGTTCCTGCAGACGGTGAAGGACTACATTGAAGACCCGGTCAATCTGATTTTATAGCCAGCCAGCGTCACCAGGGATATTATTTGCCTCTGGTTGTAAGGATGGGGGGCTGGCGCCCCCTCAAGCTCCCCCCGCATACGTAATGGTGCCTCTGCCCGGTTTCCCCCTTTGGAAAAAGGGGGACTAAGGGG
>VGOH01000037.1 GCA_016875955.1 Chloroflexota bacterium | reverse complement strand
GGGGGGGCATTATCCGGCACGGCGCCAAAATGCTGTGGTGTTATTCCGAGGCCACCGTGCCCAAGATAACTCTGATAATACGCAAAGCATACGGCGGCTCCTACCTCGCCATGTGCGGGCAGAGCCTTGGCGCTGACCATACGCTGGCCTGGCCCAGGGCGGAGATAGCCGTTATGGGGGCCGAAGGCGCGGCGGCGATTATACACCGGCAGGAAATCAAGGAAGCCGCTGACCCAGCGGCCAAGGAGAAAGAGAAGATAGCCGAGTACCGCCAGCACTTTTATAATCCGTACATTGCTGCCAGCATGGGCTATATCAACGCCGTTATTCGCCCGCGGGACACGCGCCCGGAAATCATTGCGGCGCTTGAGGCGCTGCGTGACAAGAAGGAGACCCGCCCGCCGCGGAAGCACGGCAACATACCGATGTAGTGTCGCTGCCTTTATTAAGTACAGATTCAAGGAGCCTCGGGCCTTTCCATGGGTGAGACATTAGCCGAAAAGATACTCAGCGCCAAATCGGGCAACAATATCAGGGCCGGTGATATTGTTATCGCCTCGGTGGACCTGGTATTTATCCAGGACACCACCGGGCCGCTGGCCGTCAGGCAGTTCCGGGAGAGCGGCCTGAAGAAGCTGGCCAGGCCGGAAAAGACGGCGGTATTCATTGACCACGCTGTTCCCAGCCCGACCCATACCCTCGCCAACGACCATCTGGTGCTGCGCCGCTTTGCCAGTGAGGCCGGGGCGATAATGTCCGAGATGGGTGAAGGTGTCTGCCACCAGCTGGTGGCAGAATCGCTGGCACGGCCCGGAGATATCATCGTCGCCTCGGATTCCCATACCGTAACTGCGGGCGGCCTGGGTGCCTTTGCCACCGGCATGGGTTCATCTGATGTGGCCGTGGCCATGGGCCTGGGCAGGACGTGGTTCCGCGTCCCGGAGAGCATTTTGGCTGAGGTCGGCGGCAGATTTCAAAAAGGGGTTTCGGCCAAAGACCTCATTCTCCACGTCATCGGGCTGATTGGTGCCGATGGCGCGACCTACAAGGCACTGGAATTCGGGGGGGATGGTATAAAGGAAATATCCATGTCGCAAAGGTTCACCGTGGCCAATATGGCGGTGGAGGCGGGGGCGAAGGTCGGCCTCTTCCCGGCCGACGATATAACCCGGGATTATCTGGCGGCGCAGGGGAGAAAAAAAGACTACCAGCCTGTTTCCCCTGACGCTGACGCTATCTATGAGCGGACAATACCGATTGACCTCGGTGCTCTTGAGCCTACCGTGGCCAAGCCTCATACCGTGGACAATGTTGCCCTCGCCCGCGAGCTAAAAGGGGTAAAAATTCAGCAGGTCTTCATCGGCACCTGCACCAACGGTCGGCTGGACGACCTGGAAATAGCCGCCAGTATTTTAAAAGGCAAAAAACGCCATCCGGGGACGAGGTTGATTGTCGCCCCGGCGTCGCGGCAGGTGCTTCTGACAGCTCTGGAGAAGGGCTATATTCAGACACTGGTTGAAGCCGGCGCGGCGGTGCTGCCCCCGGGCTGCGGCCCCTGCCTTGGCCTGCACCAGGGGGCGCTGGGCGACGGCGAGGCCTGCCTCTCCACCTCCAACCGCAATTTCCGGGGCCGGATGGGCAACCCGAAGTCATTTGTCTATCTCGGCAGCCCGGCTACAGCGGCGGCGACGGCGCTGGCCGGTGAAATCACCGACCCAAGGGAGGCGATGTAGGTGCTCAGAGGCAGGGCTTTCAAATTCGGCGACGGCATTTCCACCGACCATATTATCCCCGGCAGATATACGCACCTCAGGAGCAATCTGACCGAGCTGGCCAGACATGTGCTGGAGGATGTTGACCCCGCCTTCGTTTCCCGGGTCAGGGAAGGGGACTTCATCGTTGCCGGCAGCAATTTTGGCCTCGGCTCCAGCCGGGAACACGCCCCCCTGGTCATCAAGATGGCCGGGGTTCGGGCCATACTGGCCAAGTCGGCGGCGCGCATCTTCTTCCGCAATGCCATCAACCTGGGGCTGCCGGTGCTTATCTGTGATACCGATGTCATCAATGATGGTGATGAGCTGGAGATTGACCTTTCCGCCGGTGTGGTAAAAGATTTAACCAGCGGTCAGAAGCTCACCTTTGGCAAAATGCCGCAGGTAATGCTCCGTATCCTTGATGAGGGCGGGCTCATTCCCTATATCAAGAAGCACGGCGATTTCAAGTTGTAATAATAAGGGAAATAAAGCATGGGCTACAATGTTACCCTGATTCCCGGCGACGGCATTGGCCCGGAGGTCACCGGGGCGACAAGGCGGGTTCTGGAAGCCGCCGGCGTTGCCTTCCGGTGGGATGTTGTTGCAGCCGGTGCTGATGTTATCGGCAAATCCGGCACACCGTTGCCCGATTCAGTGTTACAGTCGGTAAGGAAAAATAAGGTGGCGCTGAAAGGGCCCATAACCACGCCGGTCGGCTCGGGTTTTCGCAGCGTGAACGTGGCCCTGCGCCAGGCGCTGGACCTCTATGCCTGCGTCCGCCCCTGCAAGACCTATCCCGGGGTTCCTTCTCTTTATAAGAATATCGACCTGGTGGTCATCAGGGAGAATACCGAGGACCTTTACGCCGGCATTGAATTTGAGTCGGGCACGCCGGAAGCGCGGAAATTGATTGAACTCGCTGCGGAAGCAGGCAGAGGTGCTATCCGCGAGGACGCCGGCATCAGCCTGAAGGTCATTTCAGAATCGGGCAGTCGGCGCATTGTCCGGTTCGCTTTTGAATATGCCCGTGCTTATGGTCGGAAAAGGGTAACCGCAATCAGCAAGGCCAACATCCTGAAATTCTCGGACGGACTATTTTTGAAGGCGGCGAGAGAGGTAGCCGGGGAGTACCATGATATTGAATTTGACGACCGGCTGGTCGATAATATGACCATGCAGCTGGTGAAGAACCCGCAGCAGTTTGATGTTATCGTGGCCCCGAATCTGTACGGTGACATCCTGTCCGACCTCTGCGCCGGGCTGGTGGGTGGGCTGGGGGTTGCCCCCGGGGCCAATGTTGGCGACGATATAGCCGTTTTTGAGCCGACTCACGGCAGCGCCCCCAAGTATGCCGGGCAGAACAAGGCGAACCCCATGGCGATGATGCTCTCCGGTGTTATGATGTTGCGCCACCTTGGTGAGGAAATGGCCGCTGATAAGCTGGAAAGGGCCATTGCTGGTGTTATGGCTGAGGGCAGAAGCGTTACTTATGATATAATGCTTGATGGAGCCATCGCCGCGGGCACCGCGCAGGTTGCCGAGGCGGTGGTCGAGAAACTGGCAGCAAGCTGAAGGGGGTGTTGCTGATAGCCGCTAAAGTCAGGGAAATCAGGGCCAAAGACATTGCCGAAGCGGTGGCCCAGCTCTGCCAGCGCGCTAATTTTGAGCTTGAGGAAAGTGTCCTGGCGGCGCTGAAGCAGGCGCAGCAGAACGAGCCATCTCCGCTGGGCAAAGAGATACTGCGGCAGCTGATTGATAATGCCCGCGTGGCGGAAGCCAAAAACCTACCCCTCTGTCAGGACTGTGGCAGCGCCGTTATCTTCCTTGAGGTGGGACAGGATGCCCACGTGATTGATGGCGACCTGAATGAGGCGGTAAGCGGGGGGGTGGGTCAGGGCTACACCCAGGGATACCTGCGCAAGTCAATGGTCAACCAGCCCTTTTCCGAAAGGAAAAACACCGGCGATAACACGCCGCCGATAATTCATACTGAAATTGTACCCGGGGACCATATCAGGATTATCTGCCTGCCCAAGGGGGCCGGCTCGGAGAACATGAGCCGTCTGGCGATGCTGCGACCGGGCGAAGGCCGGGAAGGCATCATTGATTTCGTTGTCAGGGCGGTGGACGAGGCCGGGGCCAATCCCTGTCCGCCGCTTATCATTGGTCTGGGCATTGGCGCTACCTCGGAAGGGGCCATGCTGCTGGCCAAGAAAGCCCTGCTGCGACCCATTGGCCAGCCGAACCCTGACCCGGAAATCGCCGCGCTGGAGGCGGAGCTTTTAGCCCGTATCAATGGCCTGGGCATCGGCCCCATGGGTGTGGGTGGCGTGACTACGGCGCTGGCGGTGCATGCTGAGGCGAGGCCAACCCACATCGCCTGTCTGCCGGTGGCCATAAACTTTCAGTGTCACTGCGCACGCCACAAGGAGGCCAGGTTGTAGATGGAAGCGGTGCCGATAAATATACCCCTAGACCGAAAGACGATTAAGGAACTGACCGCCGGCACGCCAGTGCTGATTTCGGGCACGGTCTATACGGCGCGTGACGCCGCCCATAAGCGGCTTATAGAAGCACTTAAAAGGCGGGAAACGCTGCCGTTCCCTCTGAAAGGACAGACCATCTATTACACCGGACCATCGCCGGCGAGGCCGGGCCGTGTCATTGGCTCCGCAGGCCCCACCACCAGCGGCCGCATGGACATTTATACCCCCCGCCTGCTGTCCGCCGGCCTGAAGGCGATGATTGGCAAGGGCCAGCGTTCTGCGGAAGTCAGGGCCGCGCTGCAGAAATACAAGGCAATATATTTCATCGCCATCGGCGGGGCTGGCGCTCTGCTCGCCCAGGCAATCAAAAAAGCCACGGTGGTGGCCTATGACGACCTGGGGCCGGAGGCAGTCAGGGAGCTGACGGTGGAAAATTTTCCCGCCATCGTGGCCAATGATATTTACGGGAACGACCTGTTTGAGCAGGGCAGGGCCCAATACCGAAAGGAGAAGGGTTAGTCCCGTGGAGTGCGTTTTCTGCCGGATTGTGGCCGGTGAGCTGCCCAGCGATATACTTTACCAGGATAAGCAGATTATGGCCTTCCGCGATATTAATCCCCTGGCACCAATCCATGTGCTCATCATACCCAGGCGGCATATCGCTTCTCTGGCCGAGCTGAGCGACAACGAGACATCAATAATCGGCCGCATGGCCGCGGTGGCCAATAAGCTCGCCAGGCAGGAAGGCATCGCTGAAAAGGGGTATCGGCTTGTTGTCAGCAGTGGCAGGGAGGGGGGACAGGTGGTGCCGCATCTGCACATGCATCTTCTCGGCGGGAGAAGGCTTTCCGACAGGCTGTGCTAGGCCGCCTTTGGCTTTCTTTTGGAATACCCCAGGTAGGTAAGCAGGCCAGCGATGCTCTTGGCATCGCAGATGCGCCCGGAGGCTATCAGTTCTGCGATTTCTTTGACCGGCACGCGGACAACGTTGATTTCCTCGGTATCCTCGGCGATTAGCCGGCTGGGGACAAGGTCGGTGGCCAGGTAGAGGTACAGGTACTCGCTGCAGTAGCCCGGTGCCGAATAAAAGCCGCCCAGCCTCTGCATCTGCCGGGGCATGTAGCCGATTTCCTCCCGCAACTCGCGCCTGACCGCCTCTTCCGGGTCTTCGCCGGGGTTAATGCCGCCGGCCGGTATCTCCAGCAGTTCCTTCTCCACCGGCTTGCGGAACTGCTTCACCAGCAGCACATCATGGTTCTGGTCAAGGACGATGACGGCAATGCAATCGCTGTGCTCCACGATTTCCCGGGTCGTCTGCCGCCCGTTGCTCCTCTGGACGGTGTCCACTCTGAGCTTTACCGCCCGTCCATCGTAAATCAGCCGACTGGAAAGCGTCTCTTCCACGGAACTGCAATCTCTCCTTTAAAAGTGGCGGATAAGGGCTACCTCACCGCAGTCGGGGAATTTGGGGCAGTGGAAGCATTCGGTCCAGACCTTGCGCGGCAGCTCCATCTTGTCTATCTGGCTGAGGCCGAACTTATGGAAAAAGGCGGGCTGGTAGGTCAGGCAGAAAACGGTGGCAATGCCCAAAGCTGCTGCCTCCTCCAGGCAGGCTTCAACCAGACTGGTGCCAATACCCTGCCTCTGGTATTCCTCGCTCACGGCCACTGACTTGATTTCCGCCAGGTCGGACCAGATGATATGCAGCGCCGCACAGGCCAGCATGTGCTTTCCCCGGCGGTGGACAAAATAGTCGCGGATATTTTCGTAAATCTCGCTCAGAGACCTGGGCAGCATTACGTCTTTATCGGCAAAGTGGTTGATTAGCTGGTGGATTTGAGGTACATCCTGTATCTTGGCTTTTTCTACCGTGCTCAATTTACCGCTTTCCTTTCAGTTTTTGTTCCAGCGAGCGATAGAAGGTGTCCTGGGGGTGGATGCGCAGGAACCGCGTGCGGTGCGGGCTTGGTTTGACTGTAACCACGGCGCCATCGGGAAGGGGTATGTTGGTATGGCCATCAATGCTGAAAGTTGCCTGATACGGCGCGGTGACCTGCAGCTGGACCACCGTTTCCGCGGACAGCACCAGCGCGTTCGTCGGGCTGAGGTGGGGCATAACGGGCACCAGCACAAAGTCCTTCGCCTGCGGGTATAAAACAGGGCCGCCGGCCGCCAGAGCGTAGCCGGTGCTGCCCGTGGCCGTGGCCAGGATTACACCATCAGCTTTATATTCAACCAGGGGCGTGCCATTGATGCTGGCGGCCACGCGTACCAGTCTGGCGATGGCACCCCGCGCCACCACCACGTCGTTGAGGGCATGATAGGTATCTGTCTCTTTACCTTTAGTGGACAGCTCGGCCTGGAGCATGGCCCTTTCATCCAGCCACCCTTCTCCGGAGAGCAGGGCGGGCAATTTGTCTGAAGTCTCATCGGCGCCGAGCTCGGTCATGAAGCCAAGTCTACCCAGGTTTACGCCTACTATTGGAATCAGGCGCGGGGCCGCTGCCTGCGCCGAGCGCAGGATGGTGCCGTCACCGCCAACGCTCAGGACCAGGTCAGTACCGTCTAGATACTTCCCGGCGGCCTCACTTTCCCAGGCGGAGCTGAGCCAGACAGCGATGCCTCGGGAGGCGAGGAAATCCTTAAGCTGGGTCGCCTTGGCCTGGGCGGCTTCAACTAAAGGGTGATAGAAAATGCCAACTTTTTTCATCAGAATGACCGGTGGCGCCGGTTAAAATTAAGGTAATGATGCCAAGGGAACAAAGCAAGTGTAGCAAGTATTGGCTTCAGGTGTCAAGGTAGAGAATCCCCGGAGGCACGTGTTATAATATTTGTTTGAATTTGGGAGCAACTGATGACCGGACAGAGACGGAAGGCAAGGGCCATCGCCCTTCAGGCACTTTACGAAATCGATACCACCAGGCACGATGCGGAAGAGGTATTGCGCCGCCTTCTGGCTGGTAAGAATTTAACCGAGGATAATAATGCCTTCGTTCGTGAGGTGGTGAGCCGGGTAGGGCAGCACCGGAGGGAGATAGACCGGAACATACAACGGTTTGCCCCGAGCTGGCCCGTAGAGCAAATCTCGGTTATTGACCGCAATATCCTGCGACTTGCAATCTATGAAATTTTGTTTGATAATAGAGTAATCGTTAAAGTTGCCATCAACGAGGCCGTGGAACTGGCCAAGAAGTTTGGTAGCGAAACATCGTCAAAGTTTGTAAATGGCGTGCTGGGTTCAATCAGTGCGCTGGCCAAAAGATGACAGGTTTTTCGGAAAGGGGGACAGAACGTGGCGTCAATTTATGAACGTATAAAACCCATAGTTGTAGAACAACTTGGTGTTGGCGAAGCTGATGTTAAACCTACCGCGAGTTTTGTGGAGGACCTCGGTGCCGATTCTCTGGATTTAGTCGAGCTGGTGATGTCGCTGGAGGAGGAATTCAGCACTTCGTCGAAAAAAATCGAGATTCCGGATGAGGATGCGGAAAAGATAGTCACCATCCAGGACGCCGTTGATTACATCAAAGACCTGGGTGTAGAAGATAGTTAAGTAAATAATTTCTGCGGCATAAAGTTAGCTCGACACGAGTCCGTGCCGAGCTAATCTTATAAACTGCTGGTTCAGTACCAGGGGCCTAGCTTTCCCGGCAAACATCCTTCACGGCGAAGTCCAGCCCCAGTTCAGCCAGCTTCTGTTTCGTCGGGTTGCCGGTTTTCAGGTTCCAGCCCCGGTAGGTAAAGTAATCGTCCTTCAGCCTTTCCAGAGTTTCCTTGGGTATGTGGCTTCCCTGCATCGGCCCTTCCGGCACTGGCTCTTCCATAAAGCGGATGGGAAGCTGGTCATCTTCCCGGGTGAACCCTTCCCTGGCGGAGAAACAGCGTATCATGTTCCACTCCCGCTCCGCGAGCTTCCTGGCCCCTTTATAGTCAAGCTCCCAGCCGGTAACCGCGTTCAGGGCGTTTATCATACTATCGCTGATGCGCAACGGCCCCCAGACCGGCTCGCCCAGATGGCATATCAGCATGGAGTCGCCCAGGATGAGCCAGTGATTGATTTCGGCGGCCACACCACCTTTTCCTTCAAGCACCTTGCGGTCGACCAGGCCGCTCTTCTCGGCGGTGGGCCGGATATCATGGTGGCTACCGCCTCTGGGGCCGGTGGCGTAGCCCACGGCGGCGGCGGGGAAGGGGCGGCAGGTGTGGCCCGGCCACTCCAGCCCCTTGTTCTGAATGGCAAAACGTTCCGAGCCCCTGCCGACAATTCTAGAGGCTTCTCTGGTGCCCTTGGCCAGCAATTCTCCCAGTCCCTCTCTTTGGCCAATCTTTTCAATCATCTGGAGCATGCCGTCGGCGTTGCCGAAGCGCAAGTCAATGCCATCAGTATCTTTCCTGGTGAAGATGCCTTTTTCATAGCACTCCATGGCCCAGCCGATGCTCACTCCGGTTGAGATGAGGTCGATGCCATAGTGGTCGCAGAGCTCGTCGGCCTTGCATAGCGCCTGGATATTATCCACCGCGCAGATGCTGCCGAAGGCGTATATCGTTTCGTAGTCGGCGCCGTTGATGACCGATTTGTAAGGGCCTCTGGGCACCACGCTGTACTTGGTGCAGTTGATGGAACAGGCGAAGCAGGCGCGGTCGCCCTTGACCACCTGCTGCCTCATCGCCTCGCCGGTGATATTCTTCATCCCCTTGAAGGTCTCGGTCTGCCAGTTCCGGGTGGGCAGGATACCGCCCTCGTTCATGGCGGCCACGTTGCGCGGCGTGCCGTAGCCGGAAAGGCCCTGCACTCCCGGGTTGGTGGCAAAAAGCTGATTGATTCTGACCGAGGTATTATAGACCCTCAGCATGTTGGGCACGGTGACGCCGCCGGTGCCTCTGACGACGATTGCCTTCAGGTTTTTGGAGCCCATCACCGCCCCCATGCCGCCGCGGCCAGCCGCCCGGATGTCGCAGAGTATCATGGCATAGGGCGCTTTCTCCTCGCCAGCCAGCCCGATGGTGGCGATGTGAATCTCTTCATCGCCAATCTCTTGCTTCAGCATGTCCTCTGCGGTGAACGGGTCTTTGCCCCAGAGGTGGCTGGCATCTCTGATTTCCACCCGGTCATCATCTATCCAGATATATACCGGCCGGTCTGACTTGCCCTCAATAATCAGGCCATCATAGCCGGCGAACTTGAGTTCCGGCCCCAGAAAGCCGCCGAAGATGCTGTGGAAGAAGGACTTGGTATACGGCGACTTGGCGCAGAACGAAGAACGCGAGGCCGCCGGAATCATGGTGCCGTTGACCGGGCCGGTCATCATGACCAGCTTGTTCTCCTTGCCCAGGGGGTCGATTTTGGGCGGCAGCTCTTCGTACAGGATTCGGGCCGACAAGCCGACGCCGCCGACAAAATCCCTGGCCCAGTCTTTCTTGAGGTCTTCCTTGGCAATACCCTTATTATTGAGGTTGACTCTCAGCAGCTGCCCTTTATAGCCGCCGTAGGGGAACCCTTTGGCCATGGTTAACCACCTCCTATGGGG
>VGOH01000036.1 GCA_016875955.1 Chloroflexota bacterium | reverse complement strand
GCTAGCTCGTGCGCATTATAATTAGCCCCCAGGTCAAGTCCAGTGCCTACCCATCGCATCAGGAATTTCAGCTTCTCGGTGAGATAACCCCAGACCTCGTCATAATAGAGGATGTAAAGCAGTTCAGTATCGATGACCCTAGCTTTGACGAGCTGGGCAATTTTGTAGAGAAACTTAACCGACCGGCAGCAGTCTCTTAGCGCATCAATAACTATGTCCGCTTCTTCTTCAGGCATTTCTTTGGGAACGTTCTGATAATCTACCAACACCCCTCGTGTCTCCAAGCATGCCTCTCCTAGCTGGTCAAACTCTTCGGCAAACGACCTTAAGAATGTGGCCTGCTCTACTGTGGTAGCGGCGAAAGGTTTGACCCGACGAAAACGGGTGATAACCGGCATTATTACGAAAAGCACAGGTTTGAGCCAACGAAGGCCGGTACCAACCGCTACTACTATAGATGCGAAAAACACTGCGGGGAGAAAGCATGGCACAAGGATGACCTCGAATGGGAGGTGTACCAGGCATTTAGCCGCTATCTACAGCACCGCGAGAGTCAAAAAGAATATCTGGAACTGGCACAGAAGTCACGGTCTAAGCTGGAAAAGGGCCAGGCTCAAGTGGAGCAGAACATGGCCGAAAACAACAGGGAGTGGAAGATACTGCTGGAAAAAGAGCTAGCAGACTATCCTTCTATCATTATTGACGACAAGAAACGGGAGCTTTCCGCCGAACGAGAATCATTACTTCAAGCCAAGGCTAAGATTAAGGCTCAACTTGATGCACTCCCGCAGGTCAATTTGGCTGAGGTTGAGGTCGCACTGGATGAGCTAGCGAAGCCCTGGCAAAGGTGCAATACCGGAGGTTACGGAATACCCCATCCCATGTCATGGGAACGCGCCTCCGTTGCAGAAGCGATAGAAGCACAGCGAGGGGGTGATAAGAAAAGATCAGCCAAGCTCCTAGCTTTGGCTGTAGGTACACTCCGGAAGCTGACAGACGAACAGGCGCATCTTTTGAGGGAAATGCTTCTAAAACTCAACTGCCGGATTGCCATCAGAAACCGGGCAGTATTCATTAGCGGCAGCTTACCCCTTGCGGGTGTTAGGGTTAACGAAACTACTTCTCAAAAATCTCTCCCCCTCTCAAACATTATTAAGATAGATGCAAAGGACAAACCTGTTTGAGAGGGGGACACAGGGGGTGAGTGAAAGAAAAACCATTGGCAAATAAAACCTTTTGACCGTCCGATACGGCAGTAGTATACTGGCAATAACGCATCACCAAAGCGGAGGTATGAATGAATATTGAGGCCCTGGCGGAGAAACTGGTCTCATGGATAAGGGATGAGGTAACGGCAAGGGGGTGTCGGGGGGTGGTAATCGGGATGAGCGGTGGTATTGACTCCGCGGTGGTGGCGGTGCTGTGTAAGCGCGCCTTTCCCGAGAGCACGCTGGGCGTGATGATGCCCTGTTACAGTAACCCGGAAGATAAAGCACACGCTCTCTTGGCAGCTAGAAAATTTCAAATCGCCACGGTGGAGGTGACCCTTGATGCGGTCTATGAAACCATTATCAGCCGGCTGCCTGAGTATAAGGGCAAACCAGAACAAGAACGTCTAGCGCAGGCCAACCTGAAGCCGAGATTGCGGATGGTGACGCTCTACTATATCGCCAACCAGCTGGGCTATATGGTGGCCGGCTCGGGAAACCGCAGCGAGCTCACCGTCGGCTATTTCACCAAGTACGGGGACGGTGGAGTGGATATCCTGCCTCTGGGCAATCTGGTCAAGTCCCAGGTGAGGGAGCTGGCGCGCTGCCTCGGCATACCCCGGGGAATCATTGATAAACCACCCTCGGCGGGGCTGTGGGAGGGGCAGACGGACGAGGCCGAGATGGGCTTAAGTTACGAGGCATTGGATAACTTCATCCTTACCGGCAAGGCGACAGAGGAAGTGCGGAAAAAGGTTGAAGCGATGAATGCCAGAAGTGCCCACAAGCGCTCCCTGCCGCCGATACCAAAATTTTGAACAAAAATTTTAACCCGTTTAATAGCCTGCGGTGATATTTAATACCCTTGTTTTGTTAAAATTTGTCTGCTATTATGTAAATGAGGCAGATGATTAGCGAAAGAGAGAAGGCCATAGAGCTGGCGATTGGCCAGATTGAGAAAAAGTTTGGCAAAGGCGCCATTATGAAGCTGGGGGGTGTGGGTGCTCCCGTTGCGGTTATCCCCAGTGGCTCGCTGGCTCTGGACCTGGCCCTGGGTGTGGGCGGTATTCCCAGAAGTCGGATTACGGAGATATTCGGTCCGGAGGCGTCCGGGAAGACCACCCTGGCCCAGCACATCATTGCTGAAGCACAGAGAAGTGGCGGTATGGCTGCCTATATTGATGCTGAACATGCCTTGGACCCATCGTATGCGGCAAGTTGTGGTGTCAACGTTGAGGAGCTGCTCATCTCCCAGCCGGACACCGGAGAGCAGGCGCTGGAAATCTGCGAGGCGCTGGTAAGGAGCAGCGCCATTGATGTCATCGTGATTGACAGCGTGGCGGCTCTGGTGCCCCGGGCCGAGATTGAAGGGGATATGGGAGAGCCTCAGGTGGGTCTGCAGGCGCGTCTGATGTCACAGGCCCTGCGCAAACTGGCGGCGGCGATAGGCCGCTCCGGAACGGCGGTTGTGTTCATCAACCAGCTCCGCGAGAAGGTCGGCATCATGTTCGGAAATCCCGAGGTAACGCCGGGCGGCAGGGCGCTGAAATTCTACAGCTCGGTGCGGATTGACCTCAGGCGTGTTGAAACCATCAAGCAGGGTAATGAAGCCATCGGCAGCCACGTCAGAGCCAAGGTGGTCAAGAACAAGGTTGCGCCGCCATTCCGCAGTGCCGATTTTGACATCATGTTTGACCACGGCATAAGCAAAGAGGGCAACCTCATTGACCTTGGCCTGGAAATGGAACTGGTTAGCAAGGCTGGTGCCTTTCTCTCTTACGGTGATGTCCGCCTCGGGCAGGGGCGGGAAGCGGCCAAGCAATTTCTGGCGCAGAACCGGGAACTTGCCCAGGAAATGGAGCAGAAAATAAGGGCCTCAGCCAATACCACTCATTTTAACGTGCCCGAAGAATAAGGGCATATCAGCATCATAGACAACAGAATATTGCCAGAGTGTACAGGGCTGAGGCGCAGGCTTCGGCCTTGTGTTTTTTGAAGGAAGGGATAAGGTGAGCCAAATTACCGCTCTCCGCGCCGGGAGAAGAGAAAAAAGAATAAATGTCTTTCTGGACGGGCGGTTTGCCTTCAGCCTCGGCACTGAGGTGGTGGCCAAAGAAAACCTGAAAGTGGGCCAGGAGCTATCCGGCGACCGTGCAGCCTCGCTGACCGGAAGCGACCAGTTACAGCGCTGTCTGGAGGCGGCTTACCGCTACCTCAGCTACCGTCCGCGCAGTGAGTCTGAAATTAAGGAGCGGATGACCCGCCGCGGCTTCGCCGCCGCAATCGTGGAGACGGCCATCGACCGGCTGCGGGAACAGAACCTGCTGAATGACGGAGATTTTGCTCAGTTCTGGAAGGAAAATCGGGAGTCATTCAGCCCCAGAAGCCAGTGGCTTACCGGGATGGAATTGAGACGAAAGGGAGTGGCCAGCGAAGTTATTGAGCAGGTGGTAGCCGGCATGGATGATGGTGAGAATGCCTATCGGGCGGCGCTGCAGAAAGCGCGCCGCGGGACACCGGCTGATTATCAAAGCTTCCGGCGCCGGCTGGGAGACTATCTCCGCCGTCGCGGTTTCAACTATGAAGTCATCGGCCATGCTGTGGAAAAAGTATGGCGGGAACGGGGGAATGGCTCGGGATAGCCTGTGCCCTGGCAAGTTCAGTGACACGGCTGTCTAAAGCCGTCCTCCGATAGAAGAAATAAAGAGAAGGGGGTGATGAAATGGGGATAGATATCCTGGTTATAATCGCCATTTTATTCGTTGGCATCGTTATCGGCGTTATTATTGGTGGTCTGGCTGTCTTTACTTACCGGCGGTTTACCTTCAACCGGCAGATGAGGATGGCGGAACGCCGCGCTGCTAAGATGGTCGGCGATGCCAGGGAAGAGGCCAAAGGTATAATAAGTGGTGCCGGCGAAGAGGCGAGGAAAATCAAAGCCGCCGCGGATGCCGAATATCGGGAGCGGCGCTCGGAGTTGCAGCGACAGGAAAACCGGTTGAGCCAGAAAATAGAAAACCTTGACCGGAAGCTGGATGGCGTGGAGCAGCGTGAGCGCGGCCTGGCCAACAAGGAGAAGGAAGCGGAGTCCATCCGCGGCCAGCTTGGCGAAATCAGGGACCGGCAGTTAAAGCAGCTGGAGCTGATTTCAGGCATGTCCAGCGCCGAAGCGCGCCAGCAGTTGCTGGACGCCATGCAGGTGGAAATGGCGCAGGAGACCTCAAGGCGACTTCGTGAGTGGGAAGCCAAGCTGAAAGAGGAAGCTGATGAGAAAGCCCAGGAAATCCTGTCGCAGGCGATTCAGCGCAGTGCCTCGGAGATTGTGGCCGAGTCAACGGTGTCCGTGGTGCCGCTGCCCAGCGATGAGATGAAGGGGAGGCTTATCGGGCGGGAGGGGCGCAATATCAGGGCCTTGGAGCAGGCGACCGGCGTTGACCTGATAATTGATGATACCCCGGAGGCGGTGACTCTTTCCAGCTTTGACCCGGTGCGGCGAGAAATCGCCCGGAATTCATTGCAGAAGCTAATCCTTGATGGCCGCATCCATCCGGCGCGCATTGAGGAAGTGGTCGCCAAGGCAAAGGCAGAGGTAGAAGCGGACATCAACGAGGCCGGAGAGCAGGCAGCCTATCAGGTTGGTGTGCACGGGCTGCGCCCGGAGATTATCCGGCTGCTGGGCAGGCTGAAATACCGCACCAGTTACGGGCAGAACACCCTGGCGCACAGCATTGAGACCGCCTACATCGCCGGCATGATAGCCTCGGAACTCGGGGCCAATGTGGGCATCGCCAAGAAGGCGGGGCTCCTGCACGATATCGGCAAGGCGGTGGACCGTGAGGTGGAGGGCACACATGCCCAGATAGGTGCCGACCTGGTAAAACAGTGGGACAAGTCGCCGGAGGTGGTGCAGGGCGTTGCCGAGCACCATCTGGAAACGGAGGATGTCGGCATGTGGGGCTTTATCATCTCGGCGGCAGATGCCATAAGCAGTGCCAGGCCGGGCGCCCGGCGCGAGTCGCTGGAGAACTACCTGAAGCGGATGAAAGCGCTGGAGGACATCGCCAACGACTTCAAGGGCGTGGAGAAGTCATATGCCATTCAGGCCGGACGAGAAATCCGCATACTGGTCAAGCCGGAGGAGATTGATGACCTGGGCGCCATGCGGCTCGCCCGCGACATTGTGAAGAAGATAGAAGAGGGCCTGGAGTATCCGGGGCAGATAAAGGTCACTGTGCTCAGGGAGACCAGGGCCATTGACTTCGCCAAGTAAGGGACGGGGATGTTATTACTGACCATCGGTGATATTGTCGGACAGCCCGGCAGGAAAGCGGTGTGCGAGCTTCTGCCGCAGCTGCGCCAGCAGTATCGGCCGGATGTAATCATTGCCAACGCTGAAAATGCCGCCGGCGGTTTCGGCTTGACCGCAGCCATTGCCCGGGAGCTCATTGAGGTCGGCGTTCACGTATTGACTTCAGGGAACCATATCTGGGCACAGAAGGATATCATTCCCGAACTGGACAGCGGCACGCCAGTGCTGCGCCCGCTGAACTACCCGCCCGGAGTGCCGGGGAGAGGCTACTTTATCACGGAGCAGGCCATGGTGGTCAACCTGATGGGCCGGACCTTTATGAGCGATATTGACTGTCCGTTCCGGGCCATGGACAGGCTCCTTGAGGAAGTCAAAGACCGGCCGCCGGTGGTCATCGTTGATTTTCATGCTGAAGCGACCTCGGAAAAGATGGCTATGGGCAGATATCTGGACGGCCGGGTGAGTGCGGTGCTGGGTACCCATACGCACGTCGGTACTATTGATGCGCAGATATTGCCCGGCGGCACGGCCTATGTCACCGACATCGGCATGACCGGTCCCGCCGATTCCATCATCGGCGATGATGCCGAATCGGTCCTGCGACGTTTTTTGACCGGCATGCCGCACCATCTCTCCGTGGGCAAGGGGAAGCCGGTCTTAAATGCTATCCTGGTTGACGTGGACGAGAGCAGCGGGCGGGCAGTCAATATTGAGCGTATCAGTCGGCAGCTGGAGAAGCCGTGAGCAAGGTTGACCTGCATATTCATTCCACTGCCTCGGATGGCAGGTACAGCCCGCAGGAAATCATAGGCAAGGCGGCAGGTCTTGGCCTGGAGACCATCGCCCTGGCCGACCATGATTCCATTGACGGCATTGCCCCGGCCCTTGAGGAGGTGCGCAAGCTAAAGCGGCTCCAGTTCATTCCCGGCGTGGAGGTGAGCACGGACGTGCCCAATGGCGAGGTCCATGTCCTCGGCTACTTCATTGATTACACCAGCGAGGAACTTGCCGCCGCGCTGGCGCGGTTTCGCCACTCCCGGGAGGGACGGGCGCAGGGGATGATAGACAGGCTAAAAGAGCTTGGCATCAACCTAAGCTGGGAGCGCGTCCGGGAAATCGCTGGCGATGGTGCCATTGGGCGACCCCACATCGCTCAGGCGATGCTGGAGAAGGGATATATCAGTTCCATTAAAGAAGCCTTTGACAGGTATATAGCGCGCGACGGCCCGGCCTATGTGGAGCGGGAAAAGATGACCCCGGTGGAGGCGGTACAGCTGGTATTGCGCAACAAGGGCATAGCGGTGATGGCGCACCCGTTTACTGTCCCTGAACCGGAAGCGATGATTGCGGAATTGAAAGCCGCCGGGATGGCGGGCATTGAGGCCTATTATAACGGCTATACCGCTGAAGAAATCGGTCAATTGATTGCCATGGCCAGAAATCACGAGCTGGTGGTTACCGGCGGCACGGACTATCATGGACTGGATGATAGCAAGGAGACCATGATGGGTGGCGTGGATGTGCCCGTGGCGGTGGTACAGGGGCTCATTGCACGGGCCGAGCCAAAAATGTTAAAGTTAGCCTATTTAAAATAAGTCTTTCCGGCGGAGAACTTATGGCAATCTGGTTTGCCCTGATAGTCGCGGCTTACCTTCTGGGTTCAGTACCCGCCGCCTATCTTGCCGCCAGGCTGGTCCGCGGCATTGACATCAGGCAGTACGGCACCGGCCAGCTGGGGGGTGGCAATCTCTGGCGGATGACCTCCTGGAAACTCGCCCTGCCGGTGGGCGCTTTTGACCTGGGCAAGGGGATGCTGATGGTCTGGGCGGCACAGGCGCTGGGGCTGAGTGTGGCCCAGCAGCTGGTGGTGGGGGCAGCCGCAGTCGCCGGACATAACTGGTCCGTCTTTCTCCGCTTCAGTGGCGGCCGGGGTATCGCCACCACCATGGGCATTGTGCTGCTGATTCCCGTAATCAATGAGATGGCGCCGTGGCCGACAGTCGCCTGTTTCACCTTCCTGGCCACTGGCTCGGTTATTTTACGCAGCTCACCGCTGCCGGTGATGGTGAGCGTCGCCTCACTTCCCGTCGTCAGCGCCTTTTACGAGCCAGCGATAACGACGCTGGGGTTCCTGGCTATCCTTGTGGTGGTGGTGATAAAACGCCTGGTGGCCCCGAGGTCTACCGAGGCGGCATCGGTCAGCCGGAAGAGAGTGTTGCTGAACCGCCTGCTTTTTGACCGGGATATCATGGACCGGAAAGCCTGGATGTACCGACTTTCCAGAACGGCCAAGGCGATAAAGGAACTGGGCAAAGAGATTGACTGATGAAATGTGCAGCTCACCCCGGAGTGGAAACGAACCTGCGCTGCGGCAAATGCGGTAAGCCCATATGCCCTAAGTGTATGGTGCAGACGCCAGTGGGTGCCCGGTGCCCGAAATGCGCCCGGCTGTATAAACTGCCCACCTACCGCGTCTCCACGCTGTATTACCTGCGGGCGGTGGGCACGGCGCTGGGCATGGCGCTGATAACCGGCGTGCTCTGGGGGTTTGTCAATCGATTTATACCGTTTTTCTATCTGAACCTGCTTATCGGAGCGGGAATCGGCTACGTAATCGGTGAGGTGACCGGCCTTGCCGTCAACCGCAAGCGCGGCCGGGGGCTGGCCGCGGTGGCCGGCATGAGTGTAATCATCAGTTACCTGGTCAGCATCTTTCTGCCCTCCATCATCCTTTATGGTCTGTCTCATATGCTTCTGGGCCTGCCTTACGGCGTGTTCCATATCATTCTTGACCTCGTATCTGTGGCGCTCGGGGTCTTCATGGCCGTTACCCGTATGCGCTGATGAATTTGCCTGCAGAAGGAGATAAAAATGCCGGCTCGTGAGGTGTTCTGGAATATACAGCTGGGCGTGATTGTTGATGTGCTGGGAGCGGTGGCGGTCGGCATTTTTATCTACGCTTTATACCGCCGTATCAGGCTCTGGCAAATTGGCCAGCCGGATGACAAGCTCCATAATCTGGGGAGAAGAGTACGGGCATTTCTGGCCTATGCCGTGTTCCACCTCTTGCTGCATGGGAAGTTCTTCGGGGTCAGCCGGGGACGGCGCTTGCGGGAGCTGTATCCGGGAATCATCCATTTTTTCATTTTTGCCGGCTGCCTTGTCCTGTTCATCGGCACGGTGCTGGTAAGCGCCAGCTATTACATTTATGACTTCCTGAAAGGCGATGTCTATCTCGGCGTTTCGCTGGTGCTTGATATATTTGGCCTGCTGCTCATCATTGGCATCATCATGGCCCTGTATCGGCGCTACATTCAGAGGCCGGAGCGGCTGGATAACCGGCTGGAAGACCTGATTGCCCTGCTGCTGCTCCTGGCCCTGGCGGTCAGCGGCTTCATCGTGGAGGGGCTACGTATCGCCGCCACCGAGCTCAAGACCAGCCCGGAATGGGCGGCGTGGTCGCCGGGTGGTTATGTCCTGGCCCTGGCTTTCCGCGGGCTGGAGCAGTCGTCATTGCGGTTATGGCATGAAATCACATGGTGGCTGCATGCTGTGCTGGCGCTGGGCGCGATAGTCTATGTTTCGCTGACCTGGAACCGACTGTGGCACATCATCATTTCCCCGATAAACGTCTTTTTTCGCAACCTGGGGCCAAAGGGCGACCTGGTGCCGATTGACCTGGAAGCGACGGAGACCTTCGGCGTTGACCGCATCCAGAATTTCACCTGGAAACACCTGCTGGACCTGGATGCCTGCACGCGCTGCGGGCGTTGCCAGGACAGCTGTCCCGCTTACCTGAGCGGCAAGCCGCTGAGCCCCAAAAAAGTAATTCAGGACTTGAGGGGGCACCTGCTGGAGCGGGCGACGGCGCTGCGGAGAAAAAAGACTGAGGCAGCTGCGCCTGATGAAAGTAGTCAAGCCATGATTGGTGAGGTGATAGGGCAGGGCGAAATCTGGAACTGCACCACCTGTTACGCCTGCCAGGAGGTCTGCCCGGTATACGTTGAGCCGATGGTCAAGCTCATTGAGATGAGACGCAGCCTGGTGATGGAGCGGGCCGCCATTCCCGAGACCGGCGAGGGCGCTCTGAAATGTCTGGAGGCCAGAGGGCACCCCTGGCGGGGCACCACCATGAGCCGCACTGACTGGGCAGAGGGACTGCAAATTAAAACGCTGGCCGACGACAGCGACGTTGATGTGCTGTTCTGGGTCGGCTGTACCGAGGCCCTGGAGGAAAGAAGCGCCCGGGTGGCCCGGGCTATTGCCAGAATATTAAAAACGGCTGGAGTCAATTTCGGCATTCTGGGTGCTGAGGAGATATGTTGCGGCGACCCGGCACGGCGGCTGGGCAACGAGTACCTTTTCCA
>VGOH01000035.1 GCA_016875955.1 Chloroflexota bacterium | reverse complement strand
GCTGCCGATTCAGGTATAGCCATGGAGGGTCAGCGCGCTGATGACAATGACGCCTAAACAGCAGATACTGGCGGCGGCGCGTGGGGAAAAGCTGGATAAGCTGCCCTTCGGGGCGCGCATTGACCTCTGGTACAAATACCACCAGGCCCACGGTACCCTTCCCGATAAATATAAAGGCTGGAGCCAGTTAGATATCGCCCGCGACCTCGGCGCTGGTATCCAGTACCGCCTGTTTGCCTCGCTGCTCAAGGAGGAATACCGCGATATGGAGGTGGTGGAGACCAGCGAGCCGCCCTACATCACCACCGAATACCGGACGCCCGTTGGCACTGTGGCCAAGAAGGAAATTCTGGATACCTCTGAAGGGACATCGGTCAAGTACGAGATGGAGAAGCTCTTCAAGAGTGAGCAAGACTATCCGGTGCTTAAATATGTTATCCAGCACACCGTGCCGGTGGCCAATTTCGGGGAACTGGAAAAGATGAGCGGTGAACTCGGCGAGGACGGTATTGTTATCGCGCCGGTGGGCCGGGCCTGGTCGCCGGTGCAGCGCGTCATGCGTGAGATACTGGGCTACGAGAGGTTTTTCTATGAGCTGGCCGACCGTCCCGCTGAGGTTGAAGAGCTGATAGAGCTCGTGCAGGAACTGGACCGGAAAAAGCGCCAGTTTGCCGTTAAGAGCAGCCTCAAGATACTGCAGGTCTGCAGCAACTGGAGCGACGATATCCACACGCCGGTATTCCGCAAGTACTTCGTGCCCTGGTTCCGGGAGGTGTGCGACTTTATCCATGCCCATGGCTGTCTGGCCACGGTGCACGCTGACGGCGAGATGCGGCGCCTGAACCCGCTGTTCCGCGAGACCGGCATTGACATCGCCGAGGCTATAACTCCAGCGCCTCAGACAAGGGTGTCGATGAGGGAATTTCGTGAGCAGTTCGGTGACGGGGTAACCATCTGGGGCGGGATACCGTCCATCCTGTTCGAGCCGATGTACAGCGACGCGGACTTTGATGCCTACATCAAGAACATGTTTAAAGAGATGGCGCCGGGATACCGGTTCATCGTGGGGATGGGCGATAACGTCCCCTTTGACGGCGATATCAATCGCGTGCGGCGGGTAGCCGAGTTGATAGATAAATATGGCCGCCTGCCAATAGAAGTCTAGGAGTGAGGAAGATGACTGCGAAAAATGAAATAGAGAAACCGGACCTTACCCCCAGGCGGCGCTTTATGGCCAACCTGATGGGCGGTCGCCGGGGCAAGCGCATTTCCGTCTCCAATCCCACGTCAATCGTCTGTGTGGAGCTGATAAACAAGGTGGGCGTCCATTTTCCCGAGGCCCACACTGATGCCAGGGCCATGGCGGAGCTGGCCGCCGCCGGCTATGAGGTTCTGGGCTTTGATACCATCATGCCGGAGTTCAGCGTCCAGCAGGAGGCGGCCGCCCTCGGCTGCGAGGTGAACTGGGGCAATGATACCATGATGCCGGAGACGATGACACATCCGGTAAAGAGCCCGGCAGAAGTCGTCATACCGGAGAACCTGCTGGAGAAACCTTCTATAAAGGTGGTGCTGGAGGCCATCTCAATACTGCGCCGCGAGTACGGCGACCGCGTGGCTATCCTGGGCAAGGTGATGGGCCCGTGGACCATCTGCTACCATACGGTCGGCGTGGAGGATTTTCTCATTCTGGTGCGGCTTGACCCCGACCAGGTCAGGGCATACTTGGAAGCATACATGCCGGTGACCATAGCTGTGGCCAACGCCCAGCTCCGCGCCGGCGCTGATGCCGTGGTGCTGCCCGACCATGCCACCGGGGCCATGGTCAGCGCCCGGACCTATCTGGATTTCCTGGTGCCGATGCACCGGAAGATGCTGGCTCATATCGGTGGGCCGACCATCCTGCATGTCTGTGGTCAGTGCCTGGACCGCATACCGCATATTGCCACCGAGGGGTATGACGGCTATCACTTTGAGTGGCAGAATGACCCGAAAAAAGCGGTGGCGGCGGCGGGAGGTCAGGTATCATTGCTGGGTGGCATCAGCAATATCCAGGCCCTGCTGCAGGGCACGCCGGAAGACGTATATAAACAGGCCAGATATAATATTGAGGCTGGCGTTGACTCCATCGGGCCGGAGTGTGCCATATCCCTGCAGACCCCGCTGGCCAACCTGAAGGCGATAATTGCCGCTGCCGAAGAAGGCTATTGATTCGCTGGCGCCAGCCTCTACTCTTCCCGGCTCTCTTTTAAAAACTCTTCCGCCAGGTGTATGGCCTCATTGGCCGTGATATCCAGCGGCGCCTCGTATTTGACCTCGACGTACTCCTTCTCCAGCTCCTCAATATAGGCCTGGAACTCCGGGTTATGGCTGGCCATGAAGTTGAGCTTCACCTCCAGCTCATCGGCCTCCTGGTCAAGGTCGGCGATGTCCAGATTGAGATGCAGCAGGCCGTTCAGCCTGAGTATGATGGCCCTGATGGCTTTGGGGTTGCGTGGTATGACGATGTTGAACTCAGGATAGTAGGTGGCCCGGGCGGTAATGGTCACGAAGGGCATTTTTCTCTTCTGCGACAGGTGGAGCATGGTGGTGGCAAAGCTTCCCGGGCCTTCGTAGTTGCTGGACTGCATGGTGTATTTCATCATCTCCTGCCTGAGCTCTCGGGAACTGCAGGCGCAGAACACGCCGGTTTCCCTGGTGTGCGGCGTCTTGTCCAGGACACCGCCCAGCACGTATATCCGGCTGACGTTATAGTCAGCGGACAGGTTCAGGAGGTTCTCAATATATTCTTCCCAGTTGGTATTTGGCTCCGTGCCCAGATACAGAACCAGGTCGTGCTCCGCTGACGGGTTGACCCAGTAAAAGAACTCGTTTTTGGGCATCACGTGCTTTTTCAGCAGGCCGTCCTCAATCTTTATCTGGGGCCTGAGGGAGAGCTGGCCGGGCACCTGAAAGACGTGATAGTGGGCCAGGGGCATCTCGGCGAACTTCTTGGCACGCAGTTTCTTAATCAGGTACTGGATTGTGCCCGTGGATGCCTCCCCGCCATCCACCCAGCCGTTGATGCCGCAGATAAGGTCGGGTTGCCTTAGCTCCGGTTTCTCCAGGTAGCGTAGATTGCTCTGTTGCGCCATCGTGCCTCACCTCCACTTTTAGCGATATCAATGCAGCAGATTGTGCGCGTTGGTCTGACACATCATTCTGACTTGTTCATCGGGCACACCGCGGAAAAGGAAGCCAAGTATCAGCTTCCTCATCTGCTCCCAGGGGACGCCGGTCTCAATATGGCCGGTATCGGAGCCGAGAACAATTCTCTCCGGGCCGACCGCTTTATAGAAGGCCATCGCCTCATCCCAGACGAAGGCTGGCGGCGACAGGTGCATGGCGTAAATGCCTATGTAGGCGCCCATATCGGCCAGCTCTTTGGCCTGCGCCGGCGTCACCATCGTCAGCGGGTAGTTGACGTGGTTGACCTCGATGCGCTCCACGCCCATCTTGACCGCTTCTCTGACCACGGCGAAGCGTTCCGCCGTGCTCTGGTGGCACAGCCCGAGCACCATGTCCGTCTCCGCCATCAGCTTCAGGATTTCCTTCATCGCCGGCACCACTTTTCCTTTATCATCGATGACGGAGATGCCGCCGCCCTTGGGGTGGCGGGTCACACTGCGGTGATGGGCGGCGTCCATGTTGGGCAGCCAGATGTATTTGCCCCCCACCCGATAGCTGGCCACGACCGCATCGGGGTTCAGCCCGCCGACGGCGTAGTTGAGCACCACGCCGCCAAAGACCTCGACCCTTTTCTTGTTGTTTTTAGCAGCCCACTCATCAACTACCATCTGGGTGAGCTGTACGGAAGGCGCGGTGGGCAGGGTGTGGTCCTTGCAGACGATGCCCGCCTGCCCCACCTCGCAGGCCTGGCGGGCGAACTCAATCTGGCTGTAAAGGCGCTGGGTGGTGGAGGAAGGGCCGGTGTGCTGGTGAATATCGTAAGAGCCGCGCAGCAGGCCCCACATGCGTTCATTGTCAAAGTTGGGCTGCTTCATGGCCTTAATCGCGTCTTCCGGTCCGTAGAGCGAGCTCCGCCCGCCCGCAGTGATAATCTCCTCAATTCTTTTCAGGTATTTCGGTGTCAGTGACAGTTCGTAAGTTTCCCTGGCCATATTAGCTGTGCCTCCTTATCTAAATTATAACATTCAGGGCATAGATGCATCACATAGGCCTAATCGTAGCCATGAATACGGCTGTTGTCAAATAATTAAAACTGACCTCTGCTTCATGCGGATTGACGCAAAAAGTTGAATATAATAGACTTATGCCGTCAGACGTCTTTTCCGCCGGAATAAGCAGCCTTTATCTTTAGTATAGGGATTAATTCAGGAGGTTCGGTATGCTGCCAGTAAAGATGTTCCGCACCGCTAGGGTTGTTATCACCGGCTCCGGGTCGTCAGGGCAGGCTGGCGAGGAGTTAAAAAAGCTGAATTTAAAAAAGGCCCTGATTGTGACTGACCAGAATCTTATAAAGCTGGGCATCCCGGATGGCGTCACGGCCTCGCTGAAGAAGAGCGGCCTGGCCTACGCCATCTACGATGGTGTTAATTCGGAACCGGTCGCTGAATATGTTCAGGAGGGGCTAAAGGCATTCCGGGAAAACAAATGCGATTGCCTTCTGGCCATCGGTGGGGGCAGCCCGATGGACACCGCCAAGGCCATATCGGTCATGGCCACCAACCGGGGCTCAATAGAGGACTACATGGGGCAGGGCAAGATTCCGGAAGAAGGCAGGCCGGTCATTGCCGTGCCCACGACGGCCGGCACCGGCAGCGAGGTCACGCCGTTTTCCATCATTACCGATACCAAGCGGGACGTCAAAATGCTCATCGGCAGTCCCTTCCTGACTCCTCAGGTTGCCATTGTTGACCCGCAGCTCACCATATCCCTGCCGCAGGACATAACCGCTGCCACCGGCATTGATGCGCTGACCCATGCCATTGAGGCCTATGTCTCGGTCAAGGTCCAGATGATGAGCGACATTCTCGCTCTGGCCGCCATTGAGTTTATCGCCGGCAACCTGAAGCAGGCGTGGTCAGACGGGAAAGACCTGGAGGCCAGGGAGAAGACCATGATGGGCTCGCTCATGGCGGGGATGGCGTTCAGCAATTCTTCGGTGGCGCTGGTGCACGGCATGGCGCGGCCCATCGGCGCCTATTTCCACGTTCGTCACGGCGCGTCAAATGCCGCCCTGCTGGGCACGGTGATGGAGTTCAGTCTGGAAGGAAACCCGACCCGGTACGCGCGCATCGCGCAGGCAATGGGAGTCCAGACGAAGGCTCTGTCCGAGATGTCAGCGGCCAAGCAGGGTGCCGCCGCGGTCAAGAAACTCATCAAAGACATCAGGATACCGTCTCTGCGGGAGCTTGGCGTGGACAAAGCCAAACTGGAAAAGCTGGCCCCGAAGATGAGCGACGACGCTATCGCTAGCGGCAGCCCGGGAAATAACCCGCGCCCGGCGACCAGGGAACAGATAATAGAGCTTTACAAAGCGGCCTACGCAGCGTAATCACTCAAAGCACAGGGGGAAGAATATGGCAGGACGATTGGAAACAGCGCAGAAGCGATTAAGCTATCTCTTCGGGACTCTGCACGGGACCGGCGCACCGGAGGTTATCTGTGAGCGCGGCGACGGCGTGTACCTGTATGACCAGAACGGCAATAAATACATTGACTTCAGCGGGGGCCCTCACGTCGTCTCTCTGGGCCATGCCAGCCAGAAGGTTAATGAAGCGACCAAGAGGCAGATAGATAAAGTCTCCTTTTTCTTTCGTGCCTTCTGGCTCAATGAGCCCCTCTTGGAGCTGGCGGAACGCATCATTAAAGTTTCGCCAGCCAACCTGACCATGTGCCAGTTCTGCAACAGCGGTTCCGAGGCCAACGAGACGGCGATAAAGATTGCCCATCAGTATCATGTGGAGAGGGGCAAGCCGGAGAAGTACATGGTGCTGTCCCGGTGGCAGAGCTATCACGGGATGACGCTGGGGGCGCTATCTGTCTCCGGGCATACTATCAGGCGGCAGAAGTTCGCCCAGCTCCTGCACCACTGGCCCAAGATACCGGCGCCATTATGCTACCACTGCGCCTATGAGCTCACCTATCCGGGCTGTGATATCAAATGCGCCCGAGCCCTGGAGGAGCTTATCAATCAGGTCGGGCCTCAGTATGTGGCCGCCTTTTTCATTGAGCCGGTGGGCGGCGCCGGCACCGCCTGCATGGTGCCCGTCCCCGAGTACTACCCCATGGTTCGGGAGATATGCGATAAATACGATGTACTGCTGATTGACGATGAGGTCATCTGCGGTTTCGGCCGTACGGGCAAATGGTTTGGCATTGAACACTGGGGCGTCAGCCCCGATATCCTTACCTCGGCCAAAGGCATGACCGGAGGCTATACGCCGATGGCGGTGGTCATCATCGACCAGAAAATCGGCAAGGTGTTCAAAGAAAAAAGCGCTGGCTTCATGCACGGCTTCACCATGGAGGGCAATCCCGTCTCGGCGGCCACCTGCCTGGCGGTCATAGATGTCCTGGAAAAAGAGGGGCTGGTGGAGCGCTGCGCCAAAATGGGCGAGTACTTTTTCCAGAAAGCCCGGGCCAAGCTGTCCCACCATCCGGTGGTGGGGGATATCAGGGGCAAGGGCCTGCTCATGGGCATCGAGCTGGTACAGGACAAAGCGAAAAGCCAGCCCTTTGATTTGAAGCGGGGGGCGGCCAACCGCCTCCAGCGTATTGCCATGGAGCACGGAGTCATGGGCTACCCCACCGTCGGCATTAAAGATGGCGTGAGCGGGGATGCTTTTCTGGTCTCGCCCCCCTTCATCATCACCGAGCCGGTGATAGACGAAGCCTTTGACCTGCTTGATGCCGCCATCACCGATTTTGAAAAGGAATTTCTGTAAGAATGGAGGTATTTTTATGCTAATTGTTGCCGAAAGAATCAACTCGTCGCGCAAGTCAATCAGCGAGGCGATAAAAGCCAAAGACGCTGATTTCATCCGGAACGAGGCCAAAGCGCAGGCAGGGGCCGGCGCCCAGTATATTGATGTCAACGCCGGCAGCTTTGTCGGGCAGGAGGCGGAGTACCTGTGCTGGCTGGTGGACGTGGTGCAGGGTGCCACCGATTTACCGCTCTGCCTGGACAGCCCGGACCCGGCGGCGATAGGCGCGGCGCTGAAGAAGGTGAAGAAGCCCTGCCTGGTAAATTCCATCACCATGGAGAAGCAGCGCCTGGAAGGTATGCTGCCGCTGGTAAAGCAGTACCAGACCAGGATAGTGGTGCTGTGCCAGAGCGATAAAGGCATGGCCAACACCGTTGCCGAAAAGTTTGACATCGCCCGGCAGATGGCTGATATTTTAACCAAAGAAGGCGTGGCCGCGGGCGATATCTTCATCGACCCGCTTATCTATCCCATCGCCACGGATACGAAGTCGGCGGTCGCCGCGCTCGGCGCCATCAGGGAAATCACCATGAAGCTGCCAGAGGTGCACACCATCTGCGGGCTGACCAATGTATCTTACGGGCTGCCGGTGCGGAAGCTGGTGAATCGTACTTTTCTGGTGGCGGCCATGGCCCATGGTCTTGACTCGGCGATTATCGACCCCACCGACCGCGAGCTTATGGCCGGCCTGGTGGCGGCGGAAGCGATTCTGGACCGGGACAGGTTCTGTGCCGGGTACATCACTGCCTATCGGCAGGGGAAACTGGCATAGATGAAGGTTAACGTCCGCATAATTCCCCCCGATAGAGAGTTGAAGCTTAAGGCAGGCGATAACCTGCGCAGCGCGCTCATTGAGACCGGCATCCCCCTCGATTCACCCTGCGGGGGGCAGGGCACCTGTCTCAAATGCAAGGTGCAGCTCTCCGGGGTCAGCCAGAAGCACACTGAGCTTGAGCTGGAGAAGCTGTCCCGGGAGGAGCTTGACGGCGGCTGGCACCTTGCCTGCCAGGTAAAGATAGAGGCGGCGGGCGAGGTCCGGCTACCCGAGGTAGAGATTTCGCGGGCCAAGGCAAGTTTCGGGTTGCTCGGCGAGGAAATCGCCCTGCAGCCCAATGTCCGCGGCATTTCTTTCAAGTTGAGCCGGCCTTCGCTGAGCGACCAGCGGGCGGACTGGAATCGCCTGGCGGCATATCTGGAAAAGCAGATAGAAGGACCGGTAAGCACGGAACTGTCATTGCTGCGTGAGCTCTCCGCCCGGCTCAGGGAGTGGCATTTCAGCGGTGAGGCGGTGGCGGTGGGCAGCGAGGTGGTGGCGCTAGACCCGCCCGGCAGCACCGGGGACAGGCTGGGCGTGGCCATAGACATCGGCACCACCACACTGGCCGCCGGCCTGGTGGACCTGGGTACTGGCCGGGTAATTGCCATTGATGCCGAGCTGAACCCCCAGATTGCCTTTGGCGCCGACGTGGTCTCACGGATTATGTATGCACAGGAAGCACCGGGTAATCGTACAAAACTGCAGAGGGAACTGGTCAGGGGGCTTAATCAGTTGCTGGTGCGTCTCTGCCGGAGCGCCCGGCGGGAAAAAGACCGCATCTTTGAGGCCACGGTGGTGGGCAATACCACCATGCTCCATACCCTGCTGGGGCTGGAGGCCAGAAATATTGCGCTGGCCCCCTACATCGGGGGGCTGAACCAGTCTCTTGACCTGCCGGCAAGGGAGCTTGATTTGCAGATTCACCCCAGGGGGAAGGTGCATGTCCTGCCGTCTATTGCCAGCTTTGTCGGTGCCGATACCGTGGCCGTGATACTGGCGGCGAAGCTGCACCGGACCCGCACCCCGAAGCTGGCCATTGATATCGGCACCAACGGCGAGGTGATGCTGGCGACCAGGAAAGGTGTCCTGACTGCATCCACCGCAGCCGGACCGGCATTTGAGGGAGGCCGGATAAAGTACGGTATGCGCGCCGTGAGAGGTGCCATCAGCTCTTTTCAGGCCGCCCCGGAGTTGAACTACTCGGTCATTGGCGGCGTCGCCCCCAAAGGTATCTGCGGCTCCGGCCTTATTGACTTGGTGGCCGAGCTTTATTGGACAGGGATTCTTGACCAGAAAGGACGCATTCTGCTGCCCGCGGAGATAAGCTCAAGGCGGGCCGGCAAGCTGGCATCTAGGGTGAGAGCCCGAAAGCAGGCGCGGGAATTTGTCATTTTCAGCGATGAAAAAAGGGAGGTCGTGCTGACGCAGCAGGACGTGCGTGAACTGCAGCTCGCCAAAGGGGCGATTCGCGCCGGTGTTGAGCTGCTCATGAAAGAGGCCGGCGTCACCAGCGGCGATATTCAGGAGGTCCTCCTCGCCGGCGTGTTCGGCAACTATATCAACCGCGAAAGGGCGGTTACCCTGGGGCTTATTCCGCCTTTCCCTCTGGAGAAAATACATTTCATTGGCAACGGGGCCATGGACGGGGCATTGAAGGCCCTGCTCAATCTGGAGGAAAGGCGTCAGGCAGAGAAGATTGCTGCGGAGGCACACCATATTGAGCTGTCCGGTCGGCCGGACTTTGAAGCCACCTTTCTGCGCTGCCTGTCATTCGGCAATTAAAAAAGCAGCGTGGCGTATAAAGCCACGCTGCCCCTTACTTTCTGTAACCCATTGCCCTGTCAGTATGCTTCTTATTGCGGCGGCAGGCTCTTCAGCATGGATTCCAGCTTATCGATTTCCCCCTCAACCATGCGGTAGCAGTGCTTCTCCTCGGGGAACTTGCCGGTTTTGACATCGTCGATATGCTCGCGGAGCGCTTTATCAATGACCTGGGCCAGGTTGGCGTATTTCTTGACGAACTTCGGGGTAAACGCCTCAAAGTAGCCAAGCATATCGCCGATGATGAGCGCCTGGCCATTGGTGTACATGCCGGCGCCGATGCCCAGCACCGGAATCTTGAGCATATCGGTGATGATTTTACCTACCTCCGGTGGAATGGCTTCCAGCAGGAGGGCAAAGGCACCGGCCTTTTCAATGGCCAGCGCGTCCTTTATCAGTTCCATGGCAGTATCAGCGGTGCG
>VGOH01000034.1 GCA_016875955.1 Chloroflexota bacterium | reverse complement strand
AGACGTTAGCCCGTCAGGAAAATGCCGGGGGCCTATTTCTGGCCCTCCTTTTTAGCTTTAGGGCTATTCTTTCCCTTCTTCGCTTTGCCCTTTTCTCCTTCTACCTTGGTGCCGCCGGTCTCCCTTTCCCCGCCAAAAGCGGCCACCGCCACCACCTCATCTCCAGCTTCCAGTTTCATCAGCCTGACCCCCTGGGTGCTCCTCCCCTGAATGGTGATGCCCTGCCGCGGGTCTTTTTCCCTTACCGGCGTGCAGGTGACGATGCCGTTGGCCGATATTATCATCACCTGGTCCTGGAAGTTGACCACCTTGGCGGCGGCGATTTCCCCGGTTTTTTCGGCGACCCTGAAAGTCCTGACGCCGCTGCCGGCACGGTGCTGCCGCGGATACTGATTGAGGGCCGACAGCTTACCGAAACCCCCGCTGGTCACCACCAGCAGGTAGGCGTCCGCATCAGCACGGTCCAGACTGACCACGCGGTCGCCGGCAGCCAGCCGAATAGCCCGCACGCCGCCGCTGACCCGGGAACTTGCCCGCAGGCTTGATACCGGAAACTTGATGGATTTCCCTTTCCGCGTGACCAGGATAACATCGTCTTTATCCCCGGCCAGGCAGGCGTCCACCTGCTCGTCGCCTTCAGCCAGGTCCATGGCAATAAGCCCGCTTGAGCGTACCGCGGCGAAATTGTCCACCGCCGTCCGCTTGATTTCCCCTTTGGCCGTGGCCAGCAGCAGGTAAGTTTCCGGCGTAAAATCGGCCACTGCCACCAGCGCCGTCACCATTTCCCCTTCAACAACCGGAAAAAGATTGACCACGGCGGTGCCCCGCCCAATGCGCGAACTGTCCACCGGGATTTCATGGCACTTCAGGCTGAAGACCTTGCCCCGGTTGGTGAAGAAGAAAATGACATCATGGGTGTCGGCCACGGTGAGCAGCCGCACCGGGTCGCCCTCCCTGGTCACGGCACCGATTATGCCCTTGCCGCCGCGGTGTTGTGGAGTGTAAAGATGGGCCGGAACCCGCTTAACATAGCCACGATTGCTCAGCGTCACCACCATCCTCTGGTGCGGGATGAGGTCTTCCACGCGGAACTGCACTTCCCCGTCGGCCACGATTTCAGTCCGCCGCTCGTCTCCGTACTTCGTCTTCAGGTCGCTGACCTCCTCCTTGACCAGCAGGAGCATGCGGCGCGGATTGGCCAGAAGGTCTTCCAGATAGGAGATTGTCTTCAGCACCTCGGTGTATTCATCCAGTATCTTCTTCCGCTCCAGATTGGCCAAGCGGCGCAACTGCATATCAAGAATGGCCTGTGCCTGTATCTGGGTCAGGCTAAAGTTGCTCATCAGGGCCTGCCGGGCCGCCTCCGCGGTCTCCGATTTGCGTATGGTGCTGATAACAGCGTCAAGCTGGTCGAGCGCGATTTTCAGCCCCTCCAGAATGTGCGCCCGGGCCCGGGCCTCCTTCAGCTCAAATTTGGAGCGACGGGTGATAACCCGGTGGCGGAAATCAATATAGCTCTGGAGCGCCTGTTTCAGGCTGATAACTCTGGGCTGCCCGTCAATGAGCGCCACCATATTGGCGAAGAAGGAGGACTGCATGGCGGTATATTTATACAGGTTATTACGCACCTGCTCCGGGAAGGCCTCTTTGCGCAGCTCAATGACAATGCGCAGGCCATGGCGGTCAGATTCGTCACGCAGGTCACTGATGCCGCTGATTTTCTTTTCCTTGACCAGCTCGGCAATCGTTTCCATCAGGTCAGCCTTGTTGGTCAGGTAAGGTAGCTCGGTGATGACTATCTGGCTGCGCCCGGTCCGGCCCATGTCCTCAATACGCGCCCGGGCCTGAACCACGATTTTGCCATGCCCGGTGGCATACGCGCTCTTGATGCCATCAATGCCACGGATGATGCCGGCGGTGGGAAAGTCAGGCCCTTTGATATACTGGGTCAGCTCCTCAACGGTGGCCCCGGGATTATCGATGAGATAAGAGACGGCATCGCAGACCTCGTTCAGGTTGTGGGGCGGGATATTGGTCGCCATGCCGACGGCGATTCCAGAGCTGCCATTGAGCAGCAGGTTGGGCAGGCGTGTGGGCAGCACCGTTGGCTCCTCAAGGCTGTCATCAAAGTTGGGCATGAGGTCGACAGTGTCTTTCTCAATGTCCACCAGCATCTCGCTGGCAATGCGGGCCAGCCTGGCTTCAGTGTAGCGCATGGCCGCAGGAGGGTCATTGTCCACGCTGCCGAAGTTGCCCTGCCCGTCTATCAGCGGATAGCGCATGGAGAAGTCCTGCGCCATGCGCACCATGGCGTCATAGACCGACGTGTCTCCGTGAGGATGATATTTGCCCAGCACCTCACCGACGATGCGGGCGCTTTTGCGGTGGGCGCTGTTGTAGGTGAGCCCCATATCATTCATGGCATAGAGAATGCGCCGGTGCACCGGCTTCAGCCCATCGCGCACGTCCGGCAGAGCCCGTGACACTATCACGCTCATCGCGTAATCCAGATACGAGCTCTGCATCTCCCGTTCTATTGATACTGGCCTCACCGTGCCAATTGCCATATGCTACCGCTCCTTATTCTTCTTCACCGACCGATTCCTCACCGGCTTCGGCCGACTCCTCCGGCAATACCTCTATCTCATCGCCACCGATGATAGTGTACCCCGGCTCCTCGGGCAATATCTCCTCCATTTCCGACTCCAGCTTGAAGACCTTCTCATCAACATAAGGCCGGAGTTCTTCCGTCCCCTTTGAGGGGAATGACAGTTTGCCCACCTGGCTCGGGGCCTGATAGACCTCGCGGATGATGACGGTCATGGCTTCTTCCGTGGAGCTCACCACGGCCGCTGAATATCTGTTACCACCTTCCATCAATTTAATGAGGCGCTGTCCGTGCTTCGGCTCAACATGTCCCACGTACTGCCCGAACTCGTCCTCAACGAGCAGGCGGGTGCCGTCTACCTTCAGAAATACCTCATCGCCGGCGACGAGCCGGGCGCGCACCTGCGTCGGCGCCAGATGATAGAGGTTGACCACTCCGGCTTTGCCAATCTCCTCAATGAACCGGTGCGGCTCAACCTTCCGCGTTGCGCTCTCGGCGGTGAACTTTGCCTCACCAAGGTAGCTCAGCCGCTGCAGGTTCTTCTTGGCTATGGTGTTGAAGGGGTCAAGCTCCACCGTCCGCTGGTAGGCTTTCTTTGCCTGCCGGTAATCACCCAGTTCCATATGGGCGCGGCCCAGGCGATTGTGGGCATCAACATCGTTGGGGAAGTCCTCCAGAATCGCCTGATTGGCGGCAATCGCCTCCTTCCAGCGCCCCTGCATCGCCAGGTCAATGGCCTGCCTGGTGCGCTGTCGTTTCAGGCTGGCCAGCCTCTCTTCCTGATACGTCATCAATCCCTCAAAAAACGCGGATTATAAACAATACATTCTACATTATCATTCAACAAAATTAAAGCCTTTTGTGGAGATTTTATAGGGCAAAAAACTAGACTAAAATCCGGTTTTATGTGCCTTTGGTTGGCAGTTGACGCCTCACCCCTGACCCCTCTCCAGCCAGAATCACTGTTAAATGACCACAGGCACTAATGGCTGGAGAGGGGAGTATAGAGAAGAGGGGCTCCGCCCCCTCTCCATTTCTTTCCCCCTCTCAAACATTATTAAAATGGAGCACCAAAGACAAACCTGTTTGAGAGGGGGACCAAGGGGGTGAGCAAAAGAACAACCAGATGCAAATAGTACTTAAAATCCCAGTTTTTGAAAAACCTGCCCCAATATGTTATTATAATTATTGGAGTCTCAAGTGGGCTGGTGAGAGGGGCGGAGTTATCCTGCCAGAGTTCCCCAGTTTTGAGGTTTCCCTACTGACCGTAGATTGGTTATTTATTATACAACTATGTCCAGAAAGGAGGTGCGTGAAGAGAACTTTGGGCGCACGGTGGAATCAACTGAATATCATCGGCAAAATTAGTACGGTGACCATAATTTCTCTCCTTCTCTTTGGTTTCGTCACCATACTGCTGGGCATCTGAGGCTTCTATTGGCCCCGGCTGCCGCTAAAAGCACTCCAGCCAAAACATAACCCTGAATTTTTCGGGGTTATATTTTTTATAGACAGGTTTCAGCTTCCACCCGCCCGGCGCCGCCTGATGGTATGGAGCACCAGAGACAAGCCTGTTTGAGAGGGGGATTAAGGGGGGTGAGTAAAAAACAACCACAGGCAAATGGTACCTGCTTGAAGGTGGTTTGACGAATACCTTGTGCAGTAGCTAAAATAAAAGGTGAAGCTATTTCAGCAAGGAGTTCTATGATGCAGGACAAAGTTACCGAGATACTGGACAAGATTCGCCCGGCCCTGCAGAGGGACGGCGGCGATTTGGAGCTGGTGGAAGTCAATGACGGCACGGTCAAGGTCAAGCTGACCGGTGCCTGCGCTGGCTGCCCGATGTCCACCATGACGCTCAAGATGGGGATTGAGAAAATCCTGAAAGAACAGGTCCCGGAAGTTAAAAAAGTAGTCGCCGTCTAGCGCCACGGGGCAACCGTCTATTTTTCCTCAATATCAAAGGCCCGATGCAGGGCACGCACCGCCTGCTGTACCTGGGCAGCATCAATGATACACGTTATCCGTATTTCTGAAGTGGTAATCAGCTGGATATTGATATTATTCTCGCTCAGCGTGCTGAACATGCGGGCGGCGAAGCCGGGGGTATTCTGCATCCCGGTGCCAATGATGCTCACCGCTCCCAGCGTTTCATCGCTGGCGCATTCCCGGGCGCCGATTTGTGAGGCGATGGGCTTGACCACCTCCATCGCCCGGGCAAGGTCGCCCTTGCCCACGGTGAAGGTCAGGTCAGTGATGCCCTGAGTGCTGGCGTTCTGCACGATGGTATCAACGTTGATGCCTGCCTTGGCGAGCGGATTGAAGATGCTGGCGGCAATTCCGGGGCGGTCAGGAACGCCCACCACAGTTATCTTGCCGACATCAAGGTTATGGGCAATGCTTCTTACCTTGTTCCGAACTTCCATGGATACTCCTCCGTGTATTAAAGTCCCCGGCTTTTCGTTGAAGCTGGAAGCGACCAGGATGGGAATGTGGAACAGCTCGCCAAGCTCCACCGCCCGCGGGTGCATCACCCTGGCGCCGTAGGTTGCCATCTCCAGCATTTCCTCGTAGTGTATCTCCTCAAGACACCGGGCTTCGGGAACCAGGCGGGGGTCAGCGCTGTAGACCCCATTGACATCGGTATATATCTGGCATACCTCTGCCCCCAGGCCAGCCGCCAGCGCCACGGCGGTGGTGTCCGAGCCGCCCCGCCCCAGCGTGGTGATGTCCATGTCCTCGGTGATGCCTTGAAAGCCAGCCACGATGACGATATTGCCCCTCTCCAGTTCCCTGACCACCCGCTTGGGTTCTATCTGCAGGATGCGCGCCCGACTGTAAGCGGAATCGGTGCGAATTCCCGCCTGGGCGCCGCTGAGGCTGATGGCCGGATAGCCCATGCCGTGCAGCGCCATGGCCAGCAGGGTGCTGGAAACAACTTCACCGGTGGAGAGCAGGACGTCAAGCTCACGATTGTCCGGCCTCTCCGATATCTGATAGGCCAGCTCCAGCAGCTCATCCGTGGTGTCACCCATCGCCGAGACGACCACCACCACCTGGTTGCCCTGGTCTTTAGTCTGGACGATGCGCCGCGCCACGTTCCTGATGCGCTCGGCACCGGCCACTGAGGTGCCGCCATATTTCTGCACGATTAAAGCCATCTAGTTATCTGCCTTCTGAATGAATCTTTCCATTATTTTATAACCTTTCGCCAGAGAAAGGCCAGTTCTGGCCGCCGCCGCCTCGGTAAAGGCGGCGGCGCCGTTGGACGCCACCCCTTTTCCCCAGATGAGAAAAGGCACCGGGTCATCGGTGTGGGTCCGCACCTCTATCGGGGTGGGGTGGTCGGGCATGATAAGCAGGCGGACATCGCCCGGATATGAGCGTAGCCGCCCCACCACTTCGGCGTCAATCCTCTGAATGGCCTCTATCTTGGCATCCAGGGCGTGGTCATGCGCCGCCTCGTCCGGCGCCTCAATGTGTATCACCACCAGGTCGTACTCCGCCAGCGCCACCATGGCACCATTCACCTGCGCGGCATAGTCGTTTTCCAGATTGTCGGTAACGCCGGGTATCTCCAGCACTTCCATCCCGGCAAGCTGCGCCAGCCCGTTGAGCAGGTCAACTCCCGAGGTCATGGCGGCCTTTAAACCGTACCTGCTTTCAAATGACGGCATGGCCGGCAACCGGCGGCTCCCCCAGAAAAGCCATATCTGGGTGGCGGGTATGGTGCCCTTAGCGAGCCGTTCCCGGTTCACCGGGTGTTCCCTGAGCACAGCTTCAGAGCGTGCCATCAGGTCGTTCAGGAGCCTGCTGCCCTGCCCGCGGGGCAGGAATTTGGCTATCTCTTTGTCCGGAATATCGTGCGGCGGCGTGCACTCGGCCAGGAGCGTTGCCTCATGCCCTTTGATTTTGCAGATATGCCGGTAGCTGACGCCGGGATAAAACCGGACTTCATCGCTGCCGAGTGTCCGGTTCAGGGCATCAATCAGGACATGGGCCTCTCCGGTGCTGATGTAGCCGGAGCTGTAGCTCCACATCCGCCCATCTTTAACGGCCACCAGATTGCAGCGGAAAACGACCTCCCCGCCGCCGATGGCAATGCCCAGGCTGCGCGCTTCAATGCCCGCCCGGCCTTTATAATAAATTTTGGGGTCATAGCCCAGCACCGACATACAGGCGCAGGCGCTGCTCGCCTCCATCCCGGACGGCACGGTGCGGGCCAGCCCCACGGTGCCTTCTCTGGCCAGGGCGTCCAGGTTGGGCGTTTGCGCCAGTTCCAGAGAGGTCCTGCCCCCGCGTTCAGGTATGGGATAGCCGGAGGCGCCGTCCATGATTAAAATGACGTATTTCAAATCCCATCCCCCTTAATCCCCCTTCCCCTTGGCAAGGGGAAGGGGGAGGTTAATAGAAAGGGACTTCGTCCCTCTAAAATTCCCTGTAATCATATTGATAGGCTTCGCCTCTCTTTGAATCTCCTTTAAAGTATCCGCTTTTTCCTGAGATTGTTGCCGAAGAGGTCAAATCCATTTATAATGGTGTTGGCGGGGCGTAGCGCAGCCCGGTTAGCGCGCAGCGTTCGGGACGCTGAGGTCGGTGGTTCAAATCCACTCGCCCCGACCATTTTTTAATTAATAGTTTATAAGTTTTCCGGACCCAACTCTAATTTCTGCATAATATTGTCTACTATGGATATCACCTTTTTTGCGTCTTCTTTTGTAACGCGTCTTTCTGGTGTAGGATGTGCAGCCATATTCCTTGTTTTTCTAATATAATTGAGTTCCTCAGTTGGAACTATCTTACCTAATTCATCTGCAACACTAATAATTACCCTGCCAAAATTCAAATGCGCAGGTAAATCGAATCTACTTTTTAGCGCAATTTCTAATGATGCAACACTATTTAATATTGCTTCCCCATAAGCCCTTATTTCATATAATCTTTGGGCTTCAGGTAATAACTTATCACTTTCAGCCTTGGTAACTCTCTGACCTAAAACGCTTCGCACATATATTCTGACAAGTGGCGGAAGTCTTTTCTCACTTACGAAAATATCGTTAAAAAAATAAGCAATTATTGCAACCAGAGCTACTGAAGCAAGTATCCCAAATAAAAATACGAAATCTCTGAAGCCAGTTATAATTTGTTCACTGCAGAAATCTGTTGAGCCCAAATAAAAGTTTGCAATTCTATACAACAATTTAGGACAATATACTATCCCTAGAATTAACAGTGATACACTTGTAGTAAATAGGAGTAAAAAATCTCCTAAAGCTCCAATCTTAAATCCAAATCTTTTCTTTATATTATCAGGAACATCTATTTCGGATAAAGCTGACTTCCTTTCTCTGTATAGCACTAAAGCTCTTGGAAACAGAAACCCAAAAATTGCAAATATAACAGCAAACAATGCAGCTATAGGCGCTAATAATTCTTTCGGTTCAAGCATCATTTATTACTTGTCCCCCACCTATATCTTCACACTTTCCTCTTCGCTTCCTCCCACAGCTTGTTCTGCTCGTCAAATGATAAGTCGGCGAGGTTCACGCCGCGCTTACGGCAAACAGCTTCCATATGGGAAAAACGCTGATAAAAGCGGCGGTTGGCCCGCCGCAGCGCTGACTCCGAGTCCACTCCCAGCCAGCGTGCGATGTTTACCAGCGTGAAAAGCAGGTCGCCAAACTCGTGCTCTTTTTTCCGCTGGTTTTCCGCTCCCTTCAACTCCCCAACCTCTTCAGCCAGCTTATCAATAATGCCCTCAATGTTCTCCCAGTCAAAGCCGGTCCTGGCGGCCCTGTCCTGTATCTCCTGGCTGTAGCTCAGGGCGGGCAGCTTTTCGGGGACATTCTCCAGCAGCGAGGCGCCCTCTCCCTTTTCCTTTTTCTTGAGTATCTCCCAGTTGTCCAGCGCTTCGCCGGCATCCTTCACCTTCGCCGACCCGAAGACGTGGGGGTGGCGGTTAAGCAGTTTCCGGTTTATCTTCTGGAGCACGTCCCGCATCTGGAATTCGCCCGCCTCCGAGGCTATCTGCGCGTGAAAAACTATCTGCATCAGCAGGTCGCCCAGCTCCTCAGCCAGCCTCTGGATATCCCCTTCATCAAGTGCGCCCAGGACCTCGTAGCATTCCTCCAGCAACGCTTCCCGCAGCGATTCATGGTCCTGCTCCCTGTCCCAGGGACAACCCCCCGGGCCACGCAGCCGGGCAATGAGGGCCACCAGTGTCTCAAATTTATCAAGGTTTTCCGGCGAAAACAAATTCTCCTCCTTACCTAGCATGGCAGCACCGCCCCGATTAGCTGCCGCTGCCCCCGGAGAAAGTCAGCCGCGGGCATGGCCCGTTTCCCCTGGAGCTGTACCCTTATGACGCCAAGTACGCCGTCTCCGGTGCTGACCCCGAAGGCCGCTCCGCCCTGCCCCGGCACCACCTCCCCTACCCTTTTGCCACCGCTCCCGCGCCGGACAACGGCCTCAATGATTTCAAGCCGCCGGCCGCCCCAGCTGGTATATGCGCCCGGCCACGGCTGGCAGGCACGGACGCGCCGCCAGATGTCACTTGCCGGGAGCTGCCAGTCAATTTCGCCGTCTTCTTTCTTAATCGCACTGCAGTAGGTGGCTTCAGTGTCATTCTGGGGCCGCGGTTTGATTTCACCCGCGAGCCAGCGTGACAGCACGCCGGGAAGCATCTGCGCGGCCAGATGCGAGAGCCTGACAGACAGCGCACCTGTCGTATCCTCAGGCGATATCGCCATCTTTTCCTGCACGATGATTGGTCCCGTATCCAGGCCGCGGTCCATCAGCATGATGGTAATCCCGGTGACCCCGTCCCCGGCCAGTATCGCTGCCGCCACCGGCGCGGCACCTCGGTATCTGGGCAGCAGCGAGGGATGAAGATTCAGGCACCCATAGCGGGGCATGTCCAGGACCGGGCGGGGCAATATCTGCCCAAAGGCCGCCACAATGATAATATCAGGCTGGAAAAGAGCCAGCTGTTCTGCCGCGGCCCTCCCTTTTAAATCATCAGGCTGTACCACCCGCAGGTTCAATCTTTGCGCTGCCGCCTTCACCGGTGACATTCTGAGGGCACGCCCCCTTCCCACTGGTTGGTCAGGCTGGGTATAGACGGCCACCACTGAGTGGTGCTCCTGAACCAGCCTCTCCAGCGGGGGGACGGCGAATTCGGGAGTGCCCATGAAAACCACCCGCAATTCTGCTTTCATTGTGTAAAATTGTAACATTGTTAATTTTTTGTAACAACCTGATATTTTGTATTCACCATTGCAAAATCGGGTAAAAAATGGCGCTTTAAGAACTTGGTAAGGATTAAAACGGCGTAAAAATGCCCAGCGATTACCAACAAAAACCTTGCCAGAGAAAGAGGGCGGTAGTATTCTAGTAATCGTTTGATTTTTATATTTTAGGTCTTTTTCCAGCCAGTAACTGCCCCGAGCAAAATCTCTGTCATCAATTACTGAAGGGGTATTTTTTGCCTGAAAGAGGAAGCGCTGAATCCCGCAGAAGCGGATTTTAAGGGTATATAAATTTTTTTCTCTGTTTTTAATTTATGGAAAATAGGTCAGCACGAGAGATTTGGAACGCCGCCCTGGGCGAACTGCAGAT
>VGOH01000033.1 GCA_016875955.1 Chloroflexota bacterium | reverse complement strand
TATCCTGACTTCATGCGCAACGTATGGGACGTCTTCAATATGTTTGCCGCACGTACCATAATAGAGATGCAGCCATTTCTTCATCCCGTAAAAGAAAATCCATGGACTACGATGCTTGCCTGGGGCAATTTCAACACCAGCTTTTTCCTTTTCCCCGCGTATATTGATTTACCCCCCGAGTTTCAATGGCTGGAAGAACTGCTGACCTGGTTCCCTGGCCTCAGCCTGATCGCGCTCGGTATCCTGATCTATCTGGTCATCAAACATGGTGAGCCAGATAAGACGATGCTGGTAATCTGGAGCCTGGTCATATTGCTGGCCACCATCGGGCAAAGACGCTTCGCCTATTATCTCGTGGTAAACATCGCCTTGCTGACCGGCTTTCTCTCCTGGCAGTTCATCAAAATGAACAGGGATGTTCAGCCGCGCGCCAGGCATATCAATATATTTATCGCCCTGGCCGTGATTATCTTTCTCCTTTTCTTTCAGGAAATACACCCGGCGATAAGGGCGTCACTGGTGGCGTTATTTATCGCCTATCTGTTCTGGCAATTCTTTCAAATTTACGGGGCGCTGAGATTCACCAATCCCAGACTGCGGGAAGAACTGCCCAAAAAGAGCAAACATAAAGGGAGGCCGCCAACCCGAACTTCTCCTGCCCTTTACTATACCAATATCGCTGTGATGGTAATTGTTCTTTTATTACTGGTACTCTCACCCAATATTAATCCCGCCAGAGATGCCGCCGCCACGGCGCAATATGCCCCTCCCAATGCCTGGATGCGCTCACTTGACTGGATGAGGGGAAACACCCCGCAACCTTTTGCTGACCCGGACTTTTACTACCAGCTCTATGAACGTCCTCCCAAAGGCCAGCGATACCAGTACCCAGATTCCGCCTACGCCGTCATGGCCTGGGTTGACTACGGTTACTGGACAACCCGCATTGCCCGCAGGCCGGTTAACCTCACGCCAGGTCCCGGAGGAGATTATGTCGCCACATATTTCCTCTCCCAGGATGAAAACTCATCTCAAGAAGTGGCGTGGCAGACCGCGCAGGAACAAACCAGGATACCCGAAAGCGAGATAATCGACAAACTGGGGGCTAAATATATCATGCTTGACAATGACACCGTGACCAACAAGCTTCACGCCCTGATATTCTGGGCAAAACAGGATACAGCGAAATATTATGATATCTATCTGGAACCCCACCCGGAGGAGAAAAATTTGCTTGTCGGGACGCTGTTTCTGTACCCTGAGTATTACCGTTCCCTGGCGGTCAGGCTATATAACTTTGATGGCCAGGCGGTGACCCCGGAGGAGGTGGAGGTCATTTCCTATCAGGAAAGGCCCTTTAAGGGAGGGGGCACTATTAAATTAGTCGAGAACAAACAATTTTTCCCCAGTTATGAAGAAGCCGAGAGCTATATCGCGGAGCAGAAAACGGGGCAGTTCCGCATTGTTGGCGAATCGCCGTTTACCAGCGCCGTGCCCCTTGAGAAGCTGGAGCATTTCAAGCTGGTTTACAGCTCTCCGGACTCTATTATTCAACCCGGCGGGGACAACGTATCCCTGGTAAAAATTTTTGAATACGTAAAATAAATATAACTTCAGCTATTCCATACTGGCTTGACAAAAGCGGGCAAAAATCCAATTATTTAGGTAGGGAGGCAGAGGGCAGAGCACATGCAGATAAGGAAAACTTACCGGGAGGTCAATCCGGAACTGCTCTACGCGGAAATAAGGGAATTCGTCCTCAAGCAGGGGGCCACTCTGGGCGAAGAAAAGATGGAAACTTATGCGTTGCCCAGCGACACTTCTTCATTCATCACCCGGGGCACGCTGACCTTCAGGGTCCAGAATGAGGCGGGCAAAGGCAAGGAATGCCTGCGGGCCCACATCGTTGGTTCTGCCAGAACGGAGACCAAGGTAATGCTGGACATTGATGATAAACTCTTCTCTCCGGAGAAGGTGTCCGCATTGCAGACCGACCTGGACTTTATCTTCGGCTCATACGAAGTGAAATAAGGGCTATAATCCCGAAGCAAGCCGGTACATATTTTCGTAGGCCTTGCCAAAATCGGGATTATTCTTTTCCAGCCTGTCTTTCAGCGACTTCATCTGCCGGACAAACGTCGCCCGGTCTTTTGTCTTCACCATCTCTGCCCACGCTGCCACCTTCTTCTGGAACAGCGCCTCAATACCAGGCACACCAGGTAAGTTCATCTGAATAGAGGCATATAGCTCCGGGTTCTCTGAAATAACGCTTTCCACCAGGGTGAGCAGGACCTTGTAGGTGATGCCGCCAAGAGTGGTGGGCTGGTGGTCCTTCTGGGAACTGACCAGCGTATCGGCAGACACCACGGCAATGAAGTGGGCAAGCCCGAGAATCACGGCCATTTTATCGTCGTGTTCTTCCGGCGTCATCAGGCTGACCCGGCCACCTCTTGTTACCAGATAATCCCTGACCTTCCCGGCAAACTTTCTTTCTTCATCGTTGGTCGGGGTCAGCACAAAATTCTGGCCGGCGATGCCCTCCGCCCCCGGGCCAAAAAGCGGGTGGGTCCCCAGTATCTTTTCCGTCCTCAGGTGCCGGTGCATGGCAGCCACGGGCATGGCTTTCACCGAGGTAACATCAACCACCACCTGCTCGGAACGGATATGGGGAGCCAGCTCAATAACTATATCCTCAAAAGACTCTATCGGCACCGAAAACAAGATAACATCAGCGCCCCTGACGGCCTCAATATTTGAGGCCGCCTTAACGCCAAGCTCCCGCACGGCAGCGCTGACCTTGCTCCCGGTCCGGCCGCTGATTACCACCTCGTTGCCCTCAGCCAGCAGATGGCGGGCAAACCAGCGCCCCATCTTCCCCGAACCGCCTATTATGGCAACCTTCACCTATCTAACTCACGTCCGTCTTTTGGCTTTGGGATACGAGCCCAGCACTTTAAGGAAAATGGACAGCTCCTCCACCCTGTTCAGCGCTTCGCGGGCGGCAGCCTCCTCGCGATGGCCCTCAAAATCGAGATAGAAGTTGTACTGCCAGGGCTTCTGCCGCGTCGGCCTTGATTCCAGCTTGGCCAGATTGATGTGGCGCCGGGAAAATTCGCCCAGGACCTCATAAAGCGCCCCCGGCCGGTCTTTGGTGGAAAAGACAATGGATGTCTTGTCATTCCCGCTGGGCGGCGAGTCTTCCCTGGCCAGAATGAAGAAGCGGGTGAAATTGTTCGGATTGTCCTCTATCTCCCTGGTGATGACCTTCATACCGTAGATTTCGGCGGCACGGGCGCTGGCAATGGCGGCGCTGTCCGCCGACCCGCTCTCCTTTATCATCTTGACACTGCCCGCGGTATCATAGCTGGGAACCAGCTCGGCATCAAGGTGCTTCAGGAAACTGCGGCACTGTCCCAGCGCCTGGGGATGGGAGTAGACCTTCTTCACTGTGTCCAGGCTGGCGTCATGGCCGGCGATAAGACAGTGGATGACCCTCAATTCAATCTCGCCGCAGACATGGAGGGCAGATTCCAGCATAAGGTCATAAGAGCGACTGATGCTCCCTTCCAGCGAGTTCTCCACCGGGATTATGCCATACTGGACTCCCTGCTCCACCGAGGCGAAGACCTCCTCCAGTGTCTCGCGGGGCCTGATTTCAATTGACGTGCCGAAGAATTGAAAGGCGGCTTCCTCACTGTAAGCGCCCACCTCGCCCTGGAAAGCGACGGTAAGGCCCTCTTTATTCTTGCAGGCAGCGATGATACGCTGATAAATGCTTTCCAGGTCTTTCCGGGCAATATCAATGTTCTGCTTCTGGGCCAGGTGTTTAATATTCTCCAGGACCTTTTTCTCTCTCTCCCGGTCCTCAATCAAGCGGCCCCGGGCCCGCTTGCTCCTGCCTATCTCCTCGGCAATGCGCACCCGCTCACCGATTAAGCTGATGATTCTGGCATCAACATCGTCTATCTGTTTCCGCAGTTCTTCCAGGTTCATGTTAACACCCTCGGTATCAGTCCCGCCTGCAGGGCAAAGTCGCATATGGTCACCGCCATCATTGCTACCACCACTGGCACCGCCCGCGGCACAATGCAGGTATCATGTCGGCCCGTTACGCTGAGGCTGGTCCGGGCCATCTTCTGAATGTCCACCGTCTCCTGGCCTCTGGCGATGGAGGCGGTCGGCTTGACGGCCACCCTGACGATTACCGGCATGCCGGTGCTGATGCCACCCAGCACCCCGCCGGCGTGGTTGGTCCGGGTGATGATTTTGCCATCTTGCATATCATATAGGTCGTTGTTTTCCGAGCCCTTCATATTGGCCACGGCAAAGCCGGCACCGAAGGCCACGCCCTTGACCGCGGGAATGGCGAACAGAGCTTTAGCCAGCTCTCCGTCAAAGTTGCCAAAAACGGGCTCGCCCAGTCCTGCCGGTACGCCGAGGGCAACGCCCTCAATAATCCCGCCCAGGCTGTCTTTGGCCGCTTTGGTCTGCTCTATCAGTCTGGCCATCTTCGCGGCGTCCTCCGGGTCGGCACACCAGAGAGGGTTCTGGCTGGCTTTTTCTTTGATATCGGCCAATGCCTGAGGCCGCGCCTTGATGCCGCCAATCTCAACGGTATGGGCAAAGACATCTATGCCCAGACGACCGATAAGCTTCCTGGCGATTGCCCCCGCCATGACATAGGCCAGGGTTATCCTCCCCGAAAACCTGCCCCCGCCCCGAAAATCATTGAAGCCGCCATATTTCGTAAAGGCGGTGTAATCGGCGTGGCCGGGACGGAGAGCGAACCGGTTTTTCTCATAGGCTCCAGAGTCCACGTCTTTATTCCAGCAGAGCATACAGATGGGAGCGCCGGTGGTATGCCCGTCATGGACGCCGGAGATAATTTCTACTTTATCTGGCTCCCGTCGCTCCGTGGTGCCGGCGGTGCCGGGCCGCCTCTTATCCGCTTCCTGCTGAATATCAGCCTCGTCTAGGGGAAGGCCCGCCGGACAGCCGTCAACCACCACGGCCATACAGTCGCCGTGGCTTTCCCCGAAGCAGGTGATGGTGAAAAGTTTTCCCAGCGTGTTACCCATTTATTTTCAGCCTGCCCTCAATGCTTTTTAGTATAGCCCAGAATTCGGGAAATGTCTTGTCAACGCATTCCGCGCCGTTTATCACCGTGTTTCCCGCCAGTGTGCCCAGAACGCCGAAGGCCATGGCGATACGGTGGTCGTTGTGGCTGTCAATGACGGCGCCTTTCGGGCTTGAGCCGGTGATGAGCAGCCGGTCCTTTGCCTCGGCGACCTTTACGCCCATCTTTTCCAGTCCCTGCCGGACGGCGGCCACGCGGTCTGATTCCTTTAGCCTGGCCCGGCTGATGCCGGTAAGAACGCTGGTCCCTTCGGCCACGGCCGCCAGAACGGCCATAGTGGGCAGCAGGTCAATGCAGTCGGACAAATCCGCCCGCACTGCTCTTAGTTTGCCCCCTCTGACCCTGATGGTTTCGGGAGATACTTCAACCCCTGCACCCATTTGGCGCAGGAACTCCAGCATAATTCGGTCGCTCTGCAGGCTCTGCGGGTTCAGGTTCGTTATCTCTATTCTCTTTGAGACTGCGCCCAGCGCCAGGAAGTATGAGGCCGACGACCAGTCGCCCTCCACATCGTATCTGGCGGGCTGATACGCCTGCCGGGACACATGAAAATCGTCCAACTCCGCCGAAGCTTCAACATTTACCCCGAACTGCGCCATGCACTCCAGGGTCATGGCAACGTAGGGCCTTGACTTCAGGGGTGTGGTCAGCCTGATGTGCATCCCATTCTCGGCCAGCGGCGAGACCAGCAGCAGCGCCGAGACGAACTGGGAGCTGACGTCGCCGGGCAACTCGGTCTCTCCACCCCTCAACTTCCCCCCGTTGACCACCACCGGCGGCAGGCCATTCTCTGCGGAACACTCCACCCCCATTTTTCTCAGCGCCGCCACCAGATACCCGACCGGCCTTTTCGCCAGCGAAGGGCCCGCCGTCAAACGGCACCTCCCCGGCGCTAGGGCGCAGACCGCCGTCATGAACCGCAGTGTGGCTGCAGAGTCGCCGCAGTATAGGTCAGTGTCAGGATTTTTAAAATCACCACCGCTGACCCGCCACAAGTCTTTTTTCCGTTTAACGCCCACGCCAATATCGCCCAGCACCCTGACCGCGGCCTCGGTATCGTCAGCGTACAAAGGGTGCACTATCTGGCTTTCCCCGCGGGCCAGCGCCGCACACATCAGGCCCCTGATGGTGTAGCTCTTGGACGGAGGCGCGGTCACCTTACCGGCGATGTCACTTTTTTCAATCTGTACTTTCATACCTGCCCAATTTCTTGATTATCTTCCCGACCACTTCCCCAACATCCAGCCGGGAAGTTTCCACGGTTATGTCAGCAGCACGCTCGTAGAAGGGCTGCCGGAACTTCAAGAGCCCAGCCACCCTGGCAGCCTTGTCCTCGGCCACCAGCAACGGCCTTTCATCCGTATCGGCTGATGTCCTCTCCAGAATCACCGACGGCGACGCCGTAAGGTAGACGATGACGCTTTTCCGCCTCAGCCGGTCAATGTTTATCTGGTTCAGGACAACGCCGCCGCCGCAGGCTATCACCGTGCTCTCCCTCTCTGCCGCATCTCTGGTCGCTTCAATCTCAAGCTCGCGGAAAGCGATTTCTCCGTCCTGCTGAAATATCTCGGGGATGGTCTTGCCGGTGCGCTGCTCTATAAGCGCATCAAGCTCCATAAACTGCTTATTCAGCTTCTCCGCCAACATTTTGCCCACGGCGGTCTTTCCTGTGCCCATGAAGCCGATGAGGGCGATGTTACTTTTCATGCTGCAATGCCTTTACCGCCGCCTGTTTCATGATTTCAAACGGCGCCTTATGACCGGTCCACTTCTCAAAGGCCAGCGCGCCCTGCCAGACGAGCATGTCCAGTCCGCCTATGGTACGGGCACCAGCGGCCTTCGCCTCCCGGAGCAGCCTTGTCTCCCGGGGATTGTAGACGATATCAAAGACAGCTATATCCGCTCTGAGCAATCTGGCAGGCACCAGCGTCAGGTCAACATCGGGCACCATGCCGGCACTGGTGGTATTCACCAGCACATCGGCACCAGCCAGCGCCTTTTCTAAATTTGCCTCACTTAATGCCATCGCTTTCAGGCCCTGCTTATAAAACCGCGCCATCTGCGCCGCCAGCTCTTCCGCCCTGGACGGAGTGCGGTTCAGGATGACCAAGCCGGCACCGGCTTCGGCAAGGACGAAAGTGATTCCCTTGGCGGCGCCGCCGGCGCCGATAACGACGATTTTTTTGTCCTTGGGCTCAATACCGCTTGATTTAAGCGCCTGCAGAAAGCCGGGGGCATCAGTATTGTAGCCGGTGAGTATGCCATCTTCATTAACGACGGTGTTGACCGCCCCCATCTTCTCCGCCAGCGGGTCCAGTTTGTCCAGAAGCGGCATTATGTCCACCTTGTGCGGTATGGTGACGTTCAGGCCAGCGATGCCAAGCGCTTTCAGCCCCGCGATGGCATTTTTCAGTGCCTCTTTCCGCACGCGAAAGGCAAGGTAGGCATAGTCCAGCCCCAGCGCTTTGAAAGCCGCGTTGTGCATCGCTGGCGACATGGTGTGCTCAATAGGGTCGCCGATTATCCCGCAGACCCTGGTCTTGCCGGTTATGGAGCTCATTCTTTTATCATCCGGTAAATTTTTCTCAGTTCGCTCACCGTCAACTGCCCGGAGGCCGCTTCCCTGCCCGGCGCAATGGCCGCATAGATGAATTCACCGCCTACCAGCGGACAGAGAAGCCGGCTCACTGCGCCGAGCGGCCCCATGGCAAACGAGACGATTCTTTCTCCAGGAAATTCCTGAATCAGCTGCAGCGTGCTTATGCCGTCGTCAAATTTTTGCGCCGTGGTGACCACCTTGGCAATGTCGGCACCGACGGCCAGCTGCCGCCGCACCAGCGCTTTCATTTCATTCAAAGACGGCGTTATTTTCAGGTCATGAAATGATACCAGACACTGCGCTGCCCTCTTAATCCGCGCCACAATATCTTTAAGGTTCTCCGTGCTGAGCTCTATATCAATTATCCCCACGCCCAGCTCCAGCGCGCTTAAAAGCTCGGCAACCCTCTCTTCCTCACCGCCCTGCCAGGCTCCCCCTTCGTCCGACTTCCGGTTGCAGGCAATCCAGGGTCTTGTGAGCTGGCTGGCCGTCGCCTTCCACTCCGGGCCAATAAGGTCGATGCGCACCTCGTATAAATCAACCATTGACGCAACGCACCTTATCGCTTCAAGGTCATTATTAACTATAGATGCACAGATTTTAGGTCGCTTCATTTCCGTCCGGTCAAAACCTCTTTTATTAAAGACGGTGCCACGTCATCAGTGACCACCGCATCGCCAATTGATTTCAGCAGGACGAATTTGACCCTGCCCCCCCGCACCTTTTTATCATGCTGCATTGACCGCATTATTTTCTCAACATCCAGGTTGGGCACTTCAGTGGGCAGGCCAGCCTGCCCGATTAACACCCGCAGCCTGTTAACCTCACCCTGACCAAGCCGTCCCAGTTTGTTGGCGATTCTGGCCGCGGCCACCATGCCGATGGCCACCGCCTGCCCGTGCTTTATTTTGAAATCGGCCGCCGACTCAACGGCGTGCCCGATGGTATGGCCATAATTCAAAATACGTCTCAAGCCCATGTCCAGCTCGTCCTTGGCCACCACCTCTGCCTTGATGCTCACCGACCGATAGACAATCTCCTCAAGGACATCAGCATCAAGCGAATTTATCTTATCTATGTTCTCTTCAAGAAAGGTGAAGAAGGCGCCGTCCCGTATGGCGGCGCTTTTAATGACCTCGGCCAGCCCGTTTTTCAGCTCTTCTTCAGGCAGGGACATCAGCGTGCCGGTATCAGCAATGACCATCGCCGGCTGGTAGAAAGCGCCAATCATATTCTTAAGCTGGCCGTGGTCCACCGCCACCTTCCCACCAACACTGCTATCAACCTGGGCAAGCAGCGTCGTCGGCAGCTGCACCAGCGGCACCCCTCTCTGGTAGGTGGCGGCCACAAATCCGGCCAGGTCACCGACCACGCCTCCCCCCAGCGCCAGAATGGGCGTCGTCCGCTCGGCGCTAACGCCGGTCAGTGCCAGATAAAGCTTCCCCGCCCTCTCCAGCGATTTCTGCGCCTCACCAGGCGGCACTTCAAGGGTGCTGACCTGAAACCCGTCCGCCTCAAGCGCCTTGCCCAGCACCGCGCCATATAATTTATTCACCGCGGTATCGGTGATGACCACCAGCCGGCCGGCAAAGCCCCGCCCCCTCAAATAGCTGCCCGTCTGCGCCAGCGGGCCGGAGCCGATATACACCGGGTAGCTTCGGCGGCCCAGGGCCACGTTAACCTGTCTCATGCCACTAACACCTTCTCCCGGTGTCTTTTAGCAATCAGCTTGTGGATTTTGTGGCAGGCGCTGATAATCTCCTTCAATTCTTGCGGCGTTATCGTCTGCATACCGTCAACCATGGCCTCCGACGGGTTGTAGTGCGCCTCAATCATCAGGCCGCAGGCTCCGGCGGCCACTGCCGCACAGCTCATATTGAAGATGAGGTCCTGCCGTCCGGTGGCATGGCTGGGGTCAGCAATCACCGGCAGGTAGGCCTCTTTCTGAATCGCCGGAATCGCCGAAAGGTCAAAGGTGTAGCGGGTATAGTTTTTTCCCTTTCCCAGTGGCAGTATGCCGCGCTCGCACAATATGATATCCTTGTTGCCCTCCGCTGCCATGTATTCGGCGAAGGATAAAAACTCATCAATGCCGGCACCGAAGTGCCGCTTGAACAGTATCGGCTTATCAACTCTGGCCACCCTGGCGAGCAGGTCCTGGTTGTACATGTTGCGGGCACCAATCTGCATTATATCAGCGTAATTGGCCACCAGGTCAACCTGCGCCTCCCCCCTCACCTCCGTCACTACCGGCATTTCAAATTTTTGCCCGGCCTCGTGCAGCCAGCGCAGGGCCTCCTCTGCTTCCTCGCGGCCGTTCCCCCCCAGCCCCTGAAAGGAATGGACGGAGCTTCTGGGCTTGAATATGCCGCCGCGCAGGATATGAGCCCCGGCTTTCTTTACCTCTTCAGCGATGCGGAAGAGCTGCGCCTTGCTTTCAACGGTGCACGGCCCGGCGATAATCACCAGCCCCTCCCCACCGATTGTTACGTTGCCGACGGTTATCTCGCGTCGCTCTTCCGCTTCATCAAAGCGCCGGCTATATTCCCGGCTGATGAGCTTGTAGGGCGATTCCACCGGGAAGGCCTCCTTCACCCCGGGAAGGGTGGCCAGATGGGAGAAATCGGCCTTTCTCTCATCGCCGATGAGGCCGATTACAGTGCGGAACTCCCCGCGGGACACG
>VGOH01000032.1 GCA_016875955.1 Chloroflexota bacterium | reverse complement strand
CCCGGCCCTCATGGCTTCGGCGAGACCGGGGACAACGCGGTCTACCACCGATATAGTGGCTTCGGGTGTGACGTCCCGCTCACCAAGTCCGGTGCCGCCGGTGGTAACAATGACATCGGTATCGCCATTGTCCGCCCATTGGGACAGCTTCTGGCAGATAATATCGCGCTCGTCAGGGACAATCTCGTAGTTGACCATCTCGCTGCCGAGTTCTGCGAAGATGCCCCGGATAACCTGGCCGCTTTCGTCGTAACGCTGGCCACGCGCTCCCTTATCGCTGATGGTGAGTATGCTGACAGTTAGCATTGTCGCGCACCGAAACAAATTCCATTTTACCACAGATGAGGCGAATAACAAAGGGGTGAGTAAAAGGACAATCATAGGCAGAAAGTACTAAAAATTTTATGGAAAATTCAGCCGCAGAGCCTTGACAAATGTGTTTACCTCGTGTTATAAAGAGTGTTATGAAGTGGTGAAAAGTGGATAAAAGTGGTAGATAATGGAGTAGTTTTCTACCCGAGGGGTCGAAATGTTTTACGGTGAGTACAATTACAAGATTGATGAGAAGGGCCGGGTAGCCATACCGCCCAAGTTCCGCAGGGAGCTGAAGGATGGCGTGGTCCTGTCCCCCGGGGCGGAAAAGTGTATTAACGTTTACTCGTTGTCGGAATGGCGCAAGCTGGCTACCTCCCTTACCAGCGGTCCACTGACCCCCAGCAAGATGAGACGGTTGAAGCGGGCCATATTCGCCACCGCTTTCAGCGTCGCCATTGATGGGCAGGGCAGAGTTGCCCTGCCAGTACCATTGCGCGAACACGCTGAAATTCAGGAAGACATCGTCGTTACCGGAGCCAACAACTATCTGGAGATCTGGAATCAGGTTCTCTGGGAAGAAGAGAAAGCTGTCAGTCAGGAACAGACCTGGCAGATTATAGAAAGCCTGGAGCGACGTGATGAGTCCAAGTAAGTCGCCCTCCAACCACATCCCGGTTATGCTTGAGGAAGTAATGGCGGCGCTGGCGGTTCAGGCTGGCGGCCGTTACGTTGATTGCACGGTGGGCGGGGGTGGGCATGCCCTGGAAATCCTGGAGCGCAGTTATCCCGGAGGCCAGTTGCTCGGCATTGATGCCGACCCCGATGCTATCAAGGCAGCCCAGAAAAAACTTGAGGGGCATAAGCATTCCACCCTTCTGGTGAATGACAACTTTGTTAATCTGCAGACAACCTGCATTAAATATGACTTCTTCCCGGTACACGGTATCTTATTTGACCTCGGCCTTTCCTCATTGCAGCTGAACGGAAGCGGGCGTGGTTTCAGTTTTCAAAATGATGCCCCGCTTGATATGCGCTTTAATCCCGGGCAGGGGATAACCGCGGCGGATATCATCAATACTTCATCGGAAGCGGAGCTGGCACGCCTTATCCAAAACTACGGGGAGGAAAGTCGGAGTCGTCAAATAGCGAGTCTTATCGTCCGGGAGCGTCCTGTCACTTCCACCCTTCACCTGGCCCGCATCGTGGAGAAGGCGGTGGGCCCGCGGACCACCAGAATCCATCCCGCCACCAAGACGTTTCAGGCACTGCGCATTGCGGTCAATCTGGAGCTGGAAAACCTGGAGGTGGCGCTGAAACAGGCGATTGAGCTTCTGGGTTTTGATGGCAGACTGGTGGTGCTCAGCTATCATTCCCTGGAAGACCGCATTGTCAAGCGCTTTATGCAGCGAGAAGCCAGGGGGTGTATCTGTCCTCCGGCCACGCCGGTCTGTGTCTGCGGGCACAAACCCCGTCTGAAGCTCATTCGCCGGCATGTGATTACTCCTGCCGAGGATGAGGTGCGGGCCAATCCTCGCAGCCGCAGCGCCAAGCTCCGGATTGCCCAACGTCTTTTTGAGAAGGACGACTGCGTGGACACCGAGGAGCTGGAAACTCTCTGGGCGGAGACCAAAGCCAGAGCCTGGAAAAGGCCGGCGCTGCTGCGCAAACTGGAGATGGTCTTTGCCATGGCCTGAGCTGGCCAGGGATAGCAATAACTCTTGAAGGTATGTATCAAGAAAGGTGAAAGAATAATGGCATCAGTGCCACCAGAAAAATGGGGAGCGGATGGGGAGAAGGTAGGTACCACTCTGGCTGACGTGAGGTTAAAAATAGCCAAACACCTGATTAATCTGGCTGATTTCTACCGCTCCGATGAGGTATACAGCATTATGGCGGAAACCAAAGTTGGCGCCATAACAAGGAATGACCTCCTCGAAAAATTAAAGGCAGTCTTTTCCACGTCCTGAGGTTAATGGACTAGGCTAATGGTTATGGCTAAGGAGGTTCTGGCAATGTGAAACGTAACAGAACTTATCATAATCCACATTTATGGAAAAGGAGGGATAGATGAAAAATCGAACTGTAGCGGCAATTGATGTTGGCACCACTAAAGTATGCACGGTTTTGGCGGATATGAATGAGGGCGGCACACCGCGCATTGTTGGCGTTGGTATTGTGCCATCAGTTGGTCTGCATAAAGGCCTGGTGGTCAACATTAATGAGGCCAGGGAGTCAATCAGAGAGTCAGTAAAGAAAGCGGAGCAGGCAAGTAACTACAGAGTGGAGTCAGCCTATGTCGGCGTGACTGGCCGCCACGTTACCTCGCTGAATAATCGCGGCGTGGTGGCCATAACGCGGAACGACCGCGTGGTGCGCACCGATGACCTGAAGCGCGTTCTCGCCTCGGCGCAGAGCCTGAAGGTCCCCAGCGACCGGAGACTCCTTCACGTTATTCCCAGGTCATACGCCGTTGACGGACAGGCGCACGTTAAGAACCCCGTTGGCATGCACGGTTTCCGGCTTGATGTGGAGACCCATGTTATCACCGCGGCGGTGACTTCAATACAGAACCTGGTTAAGTGCATCCGCAGCATCGGCATTGATATTGAAGACCTCGTTCTCGAACCGCTTGCCAGCAGCGAAGCGATACTGACTCCAGACGAGAAGGAAGTCGGCGTTATTTTAGCTGACATCGGCGGCGGCACGACTGATATCGCAGTCTTTAAGGAAGGCAGCATCTGGCATACCTCAATACTGCCGGTCGCAGGCTATCAGCTTACCCGGGACGTATCCATCGGTCTGGGCTTGCCTTTTGATGTTGCTGAGGAAATGAAGAAGCGTTATGGCAGCGTAATGCCCGTCTACGAAGGCAGAACCGAAGATACCACCGCCATATCTCAGGACGGACATGGCGTCTCATATCAGGACCTGTGCGATATCATCCGCGCCCGCGTTGAAGAAATCCTGAAGCTCATTCTGCTTGAGTTGCCCAGCTCCGAATATGAGACTCTGGTTCCGGCCGGCCTGGTTCTCACCGGCGGCAGCTCCAACTTGGCAGGCATCTCTACCTTGGGTCGTGAGATACTGCAGCTTCCGGTCAGAGTTGGCGCTCCGTCTAATATGGAAGGCATCGCCGATGTCCTCTGCGACCCGGCATACGCGACCAGTGTTGGCCTGCTGATGTGGGGCATCAATCACGAGGGCAGCCAGAGCTGGGCACGCTGGAGCTTCGGCTCGGCTATCCGGCATTTGGCTCTGCGGTTGAAGAGCCTGTTCCGGTAGTCAAGCGAGCAGGTGAGTTTACAGATTAATTGAAATAAGGAGGGGGAAATGGCAAAGTCAAGTTTTGCGGCTAATCCAGCCAAAATCAAGGTTGTTGGCTTGGGTGGCGGCGGCAGCAATGCAATAACCCGCATGGTCAGGGAAGAAATTCAGGGCGTGGAATTCATTGCCATGAATACCGATGCCCAGGCCTTGGCGGTTACGGAAGCGCCGATAAGAGTTCAGCTCGGCGAAAAATTGACCAGAGGATTGGGGGTTGGCGGCGACCATAACCTGGGCCAGAAAGCGGCTGAGGAAAGTCGTGACGAGCTTGTTGAGCTGGTCAGTGGCGCCGATATGGTGTTCGTCACCTGCGGCATGGGTGGCGGCACCGGCACCGGGGCTGCGCCCGTCGTGGCGGAAATTGCCAAGCAGAGTGGCGCCTTGACCATCGCCGTGGTCACCAAGCCGTTCGGCTTTGAAGGTGTCCACCGCACCCAGGTAGCCAATGAGGGTATCACCAGGCTGATGGGCAAAGTGGATACCCTGATAATCATTCCCAACGACAAGTTGCTCACACTCTGCGACCAGAAGACGGGTGTGGATAGCGCCTTCAAACTGGCGGACGATGTTCTCAGGCATGGCGTTCAGGCTATCGCTGAGGTTATCACCACTCCCGGCCTGATTAACCTGGACTTCGCCGATGTGAAAGCTATCATGAAGGACGCCGGGCCGGCATGGATGTCAATTGGCCGTGGCTCGGGTCAGAATCGCGCTGTGGAAGCAGCGAAAGCGGCTCTGGCCAGTCCGCTGCTGGATGTGTCCATCAATGGCTCAAAAGCGGTTCTCTTCAACGTGGTCGGCAACAACAGCCTCACCCTGTTTGAGGTGAACGAGGCGGCGGACGTTATCCGGCAGGCAGTAGACCCTGAGGCCAATATCATCTTCGGTGTCGCCCATGACCCGACGATGGACACTGATGTCCGGATCACATTGATTGCCACCGGATTTGTCGCCAAGCTCGGATTTACCGGAGCCGGCCAGGAAGATGAATTGACCCAGCTGCTCAAAGGCATCAAGAGTGAAGATGAGCTGGACGTTCCTTCCTTCCTGCGTCGTCCCATGATCAGCCATCGGCGGCAGGCAATCACACCGGCCATGAAACCGGTGCAACCGTCATTGCTGCCCCGGCTAGCGGGGAGAAAATAGCAAATTGCCAAGGAGCGTCATATCGGCCATAAGATGATGGCTGCTCCCGGCGCAAAAGGTAGACGGCACAGGGGCTCCCGCCGTTCTTGAAGACGGGAGCGGGTATCGGCTACATTGCAGGCAGGAGCAAGTAGGCGTGGCTTTGAACGGGCTTATTGGTAGCCACAATGGAAAGGGCAAGGACCACAGCGGCAACGGCCAAGGGTTTGCTTATTGTCCTTATTGCCATAAGAAAGGACTGTATGAAGTGGCCCGCAGGTATGAGCGTTGCCGCTGTTGCGGCTTGCATCGGGTGCTATTGCCCGGGCAGGACTTCTGATTACCTGAGCCCTCGGTAATAGACAGAATATTTGCTGGCCATTAAACGGATGGCCGTGTTCGTGCTTTGTTGACATTTATCCCCGGTAATCTTTATCCTTTATACTATAACGCCTTTTGTTTGCTGGCGTTGAAAGCAGAAATCGTTACGAATTTGACATGCGAGTTATTGCCGGAAGAGCCAAGGGGCATCAGCTTAAAGCCCCCCGAGGAACCGCCACCCGTCCCGCCACTGACTTGGTCAAGGGGGCCATTTTTGCCATTCTGGAAAATATCACTGGCGATTGGGCCCAGGTGCTTGACCTGTTTTCCGGGAGCGGACAGCTCGGTATTGAAGCACTGAGTCGTGGGGCGGGCTGGGTTGACTTTGTTGAACGGGAGCCGCGGTGTTGTGCTATAATAAAACAGAATTTGGCAAAAACGGGTTTTTTAAATCAGGCGCATGTTTACCAATGCAGCGTCAGCAAAGCCTTCGCCTTTCTGGACAAGGAGTATAATATCATTCTGATGGACCCTCCTTATTCTGATTCGTCAATCGGAGACCTGATACATCAATTAGCCGAATCCAGGCTGGTTGGGGATAGTTCCATAGTGGTGGTGACGCACTCATCTCTGCTTCCATTAGATGACACGTATGGTGCTTTAAATCTGATTAAAGAGCACCGTCACGGTGATAGCTGTATCGCCGTATTCCGCAAGGGAGGTGCATCGTGACCGTAGCCGTTTATCCGGGGACTTTTGACCCGATTACCAATGGGCATCTTGATATCGTGCAGAGGGCGGCCAAGTTATTTGACCGGGTAATAATCGGGGTATACAAGCAATCAAACAAGCACCTGGTCTTTACCACGGAGGAACGCGTGGCGCTGGTCAGACAGGCAGTAGGCAATTTAGCCAACGTTGAGGTAAAGCCGTTCAGCGGCCTGACGGTGGATTTTGCCCGGAAAGAAAAGGCGCAGGTCTTGATTCGGGGCCTGAGGATGAATGCCGATTTTGAAAAAGAGTTTGAGATGGCGCTGATGAACCGCAAGCTGGCTCCAGACCTGGACCTGCTGTGCCTGATGGCCAGTCAGGAGTACCAGTTTCTCAGCTCCAGCCTGCTGAAAGAGGTAGCCCGGCTCAAGGGGAATATCAGCAGCCTGGTGCCAAAGCATGTGGCGGAAGCTTTAAAGAAGAAAGTTATCAGGGTAAGTGAAGAAATATAGAATCGCCAAGCGCTTTTTAACCTAAATACACCATTTTCAGGTAGAAAAGGAGGTATACATGGCGTACAAGATTACGGAGGAATGCATCAGTTGTGGAGCCTGTGAGCCCGAGTGCCCGAATGAGGCAATAAGTGAAGGGGAGACCATCTACCAGATTAACCCCACAAAATGCACGGAGTGCGTCGGCTCGCATGATTCTTCACGATGCGCCGAAGTTTGTCCGGTTGACGCCTGCGTGCCCGACCCGGCTCACAAGGAAAGCCGCGAGCAGCTTCTGGGAAAATGGAAGAAGCAGCATCCGGGATAAACGCCAGCCGGTTCTTGATAATAAATTGACATAAAGTACCAAGCTAGAAGTCAGCAATAACAGGCGGGGGCTACGGTTCCCTAAATTCAATCTTCCGTAGTCCCCGTATCCAGATAATTTATTACTTGCGCATCATAAATTCAGTCTTACTGGAAAAAAGAGCGCACCGAACCGAATTCCTCGGGCAGTAACGCCAGCACTATGGGGAAATAGTCCAGCAGAAAATTGGCCAGGGCTGATTCCGCAATTGGCCCGGTTGTGCCCAGGAATTTAGTCCAGACGGCGAGCAGAGCGCCGCAGAATATGCCGCCCATTATCAGGCCTAAAAGTGCCCCACCCAGCCGGTTCACCCAGCCCAGCAGCACCATTGAAACCAGCCATTTTAAAACGCCGGCGATTATGCTGGCGACCAGTATGGCCGCGGCGAGTATTATGGCGAAAGCGACCACCCGGGCCAGTGTCTCCTGGGGGATAAAGGTGAGCCTGTCCGCCAGAGCAACATAGAAGCGTCCCGCCAGGATAATGCCGACGATGACCCCGGCCAGTGTCAGCACCGCTTTAATGATGCCGATTTTCAGGCCGGTGAAGGCGGCGATGCCGATTATCACGATGATGGCGATGTCAAGCCAGCTCATAGCCTGTCTGCCTCTGTTCTTATTATTATAATATTACCATATTAATATCATTCATAGTGCAGGGCGTCAATGGGGTTGAGCCGGGCAGCCCTCATGGCCGGCCATAGCCCGGAGGCCAGGCCAATGAATAGTGAAACCAGGAACGCCAGCAGGATGATATCAGCGGAGACAGTGGCGGCCAGACGGAAGCCACCGACGTCTATCTGAGAAATCGCCCAGGACAGAAGCCAGCCCCCGGTGACGCCGATGCCCCCGCCAATGAAGCCCAGGGTGGCGGCTTCTATCAGGAATTGGAGCAGGATATCGCGTCGTTTGGCCCCCACCGCTTTACGGATGCCAATCTCCCGCGTGCGCTCGGTTACCGATACCAGCATGATGTTCATGATGCCGATACTGCCTACCAGCAAGGAGATGCTGGCAATGGCGCCCAGCACGATGGAGAATATCCCCGTTACCTGACCGACGATTTCCAAGACCTGTTCCTGAGTAACTATGGCAAAATCGTTTTTATCATCGTCTCTCAGGTTGTGCCGCCGGCGCAGAATGGACTCAATCTCATCCGTGACTGCCTGTCTGTTTTCCTGGTCGAGCAGCTGGAAGTTTATGGAGGCTACGGCATCCTGGCCGGTGGCGGTCTGCTGGGGGAATAAACGTGCCTGATAGGTGGTGATGGGCACAATAACTATTTCATCAAAGCTGATGCCAAACATGGCGCCGCCTTTGGCTTCCAGTACCCCGACCACGGTGAAACGCTGTTTCTTCATCTTCACCTGCTTGCCCACCGCGTCAGCATCGCCGAACAGGTCTTCGGCTATCTCACTGCCCAGCACCACCACGTTGGCCCGTTGCGCCACATGGTGGTCGGTGAAGAACTGCCCTGAGGCCACAGTGAATTTCATAACGTGCAGATACGAAGGGGTACTCCCGTGGAGCAGTGCGCTGGCGGTCTCACCATCAGCCGTCAGGGAGATAAAGTTCTCATTTATGGGCACAATATCGCCAATGCCGTGGACATTTTCTAAAGCGCGGACATCATCCATGGTCAGCGTCGGCAGCGCATATCCCGGGGACATGGCCATGAATCCACTTTCCGCCTCGGGATTGCTGGGGATTATCTGGAGCAGATTGGTACCCAGTTCCTCATAAGCGGAGGTGATGGACGCCTCGGCACCCCTGGCCACTGACATGAGGGTGATGACCGAGCCCACCCCGATGACGATGCCGAGCATGGTCAGCGAGGAACGCAGCTTGTTAGCGAACAACGACCTGATGGCAATGACTATGGAATCAATAAATTTCAACCGTGTCTCCTGCTATTCATTGTGGTCAGTTCTTGGCGTCCTTTCGCTTGCTTACGGTGGTATTATTATTTTTCACTTTTTCATCGTTGATAATCTTGCCGTCAAACAGGCGTATTATGCGCTGGGTCTGCAGGGCCACGTCCGGTTCATGCGTGACAAGAACCACGGTGATTCCTTCCTTATGAAGCTGGCAGAAGATGCGGATAATCTCCGCGGTGGCAGAACTATCCAGGTTGCCCGTGGGCTCGTCAGCGAGTATGAGCGATGGCTGGTTTACCAGTGCCCGGGCAATGGCGACGCGCTGCTGTTCACCTCCGGACAGTTCGGTGGGCTTATGGGACGCTCTTTGTCCCAGCCCGACCCTTTCCAGTGCCTCCAGGCTGCGCTGACGCCGCTGCCCACCGCCACTGTAAATTAAAGGCAGCTCAACATTGGACAGTGCCGAGGCGCGCGGCAGCAGGTTGAACGTCTGGAAAACGAAGCCAATTTTCTTGTTTCTCAGCTCAGCGAGCTTGTTATCGTTCAGTCGGCTGACATCCATGCCTTCCAGCACATATCTGCCGGCGGTAGGTTTATCCAGAAAACCGATGATATTCATCAGTGTTGACTTGCCGGAACCAGATGCCCCAACGATGGCCACCATCTCTCCCTGTTTGATGGTCAGGTCTATGCCCCTCAGTGCTGGCACCTCAATCTTGCCCATCCGGTATATTTTGGCGATGTGGTCAAGCTCAATCATTTATTGCTCCCTGGTCTTTTAAAATTTCAAACCAATTATCGCTTTTAACTTCCATCGGGTGGCTACGGACGCTTGCCGGTGGCGAGAACCTTTTCTCCAGACTGCAGGCCGCTGATGATTTCGGTGTTGAAATCGTCGTTGATGCCGACCACCACCGGCCTTTCTTCCAGTTTCTTGCCGACGAGAACGTAGACGATGGGATTACCTTCACTATCTTTGCTGACGGCGCGATAAGGCACCAGCAGGACATCGCTCCTTTTGGCCAGCACGATATCAGCTTCGGCACTCATGCCTACCCTCACGCCTGAACCCTCCGGCACCTCCAGCTTGATTTTAACTTTGTAGACGATAACGCCGCTCACCTCCCGGGGTATCGGGTAAATGGTGGTGACTGCTCCGCTGAACTCTTTGTCGGGGAGGGCGTCAAGGCGGACAATCGCCTCCTGGCCCACGGTCACTTCCGGGATATCTATTTCATCAACCTCCACGACCAGCTCCATTGCGGTGGGGTCAATCAGGCTGATAATCCGCCGTGGCGACATCGTTGGCGATGGCATCACATCACCTTCTTCGGCGGTGAGGCTGGCCACTATGCCATCAAACGGCGCGGTGATAACCGCCTCCGTCAGGTCTTTCTCCGCCTGCGCCAGAGACTGACGGGCCAGGGCCACTGACTGACTGGCCTGCTCAACAGAAGCTTTCGCGGCCGCCACCTGCAGTTCGCTCAAGGCGATGTCATCACCTATGTCATCAAGGTTTTTCTGGGCCAGTGCCTCCGCCAGCACCGCCGCCTGTAGCTGCATCCTGGCGATGGCTACCTCTTCGGTGTCATAAGCATATACCTTGGCGTCCAGCACTGCCTCGGCTGCGTCCACCCTTGCTCGTGCATAAGCCACTGTTGCCTCAGACAGACCCTGGTCAAGTACGTACTGCAGGAAAGCCTTGGCGTTATCAACGTCTTTCTGGGCGGTTTCAATATCCGGCCAGGTGTATATGTCACGGGTTTCATCATAGTGGTGCTCGGCCGACTTCACGTCTATTTGGGCCCGGTATAAAGCCAGCTCCAGGGCATCTTTCTGGTCCAGAACGTTATCAAGGTTGTGTTCGGCTGTTTTCTGGCCCAGCTCCGCCTGGGTGAAAGCGACCTCGGCCTGGGTAAGTGCATATTCGGCCTGGTCTCTG